>CAZKZX010000040.1:0-11057 GCA_964557335.1 uncultured Methanomicrobia archaeon
ATGTGAAAATGATGACATATACAAGTTTCATAGAATTTTAACTGCCTTCAACCTAGAGATATATAAAAAAAATTCCGGAGACGATGGGTTTATTGATTTTTTACTTAAAATTATAATGTTTTACTTTAAAAATGGAGATAATAAACTAAAGAAAAAACAAACAAAGTACAAAGACATTTTTGCAAGAATTAGGCAATTGTCGTATCTTTTTTTAGATTCTCAATATACCCCATTTCCTATTAGTTTTAATCTTTCGCTAGTATTTCTAAATTTTTCAGACTATTATAATCATCTTTTTAAGGAGACAAATAACCCAATTATTACAACTCTTGAGTCTTTCCAAGATCTCCTATCTATTATAGCATACCACTCCGCTGAATCTATACGGGAATTAGGACGACATGCAAGGCACATTGAAGAAAAGATTGACAAAGAAAAAGAGACGATTACTAATAGTGACCAGCTCTGCGAATACTTAAAAGATGACGAAGAGTTTCCACCTAAACCATACGACTGGGGAAACGCTTTAAACTTATATGTTTTGTTCGAGATCGATCCTCGTGAGTCCCCCCAATTAATTAAAATATTAAAGAAAAAGTCCACTGATCTTGAGATAAGTTGGAGTGAGAAACATAAAAAATCCTGCCAGTTGACATTTCAGCCAGGATCAAATCGAAAACATATGGCAATCACTTTGGCATTCTATCTTAATTCCGATACAAGAAGGAATATGAAAATAATTGGAGAATTTCTTGAAGATATCATCACATTATATTTCGAGATAAAAGAAGAGAAAGAAATTAATAAACACGATTTAAACCTGGTAGATGAAATATTTCAAAAAGCTTTCGATGAACTGACTATTTCTATCTTGAAATATATCACCAATGGAGAGTTCTCTTTTGAACTTAAAAATGACAATCAATTACAGATGCATATGATGCCAATTAGAGAAGCAAAACAAGGATCTATGAAAATAGAAGAAGAGCTTCCAGACATAAATGATGAAGAGAGAGAAAAAGAGCTCAAAGTATTTCAACAAGTTCTTAAAGATCTAGACTGCACGTCAAAAATGCTGATATCATTACCGAGGATAGATGTCTATAACGATAAGAGAGATTTTTTTACAGACTTTGATGGATTTGGGTTTGGATTTAAAGATGGGTATCTAGGAGTTCTGATAGTTGAGGCTAAGAAAAAAAAGCAAAGATGCCAAAGTCTCGTAAAGAACCAATTTATAAAGAAGAAAGCGCTTGGATTTAAAACAAGTGAAAATCTAGAGACAAAAATCAAAGAAGTTAAGCGTAGAGCAGATTGTTATGCATATTGTTATTTGACAATCGATGGAAATTCAAATTAGCGAAGTAACTAACAGATCTAATTTGTGCCAATAAATTCAAAATAATTCTTCGGTATTTCAATTAATTTTTGAAAAATCAGTTATTTCAAGATTTTAAAAATGAAAATTTTACCTGCAAGATTTTTGTAAGCTGAAGAGATCGTATTGGCAAGACACCCCCCCTTTTTATGTGACTCACGTCGTTTTATATTCAAATTTAGGTTTAGTTGTTTTAAATAGATTCGCTTCTTCACACCTTGTTATTAATTTTCCAAAGACACTCTCGATTTTTTGTTATCAACATTTTAATGAACTAGCTTGAGACTAATGCTGAGAGCTTAGTCACCAATATTGTTTGGGGTTTTAAATTAAACATCTAAATAAAAGAGCATCAGTTAAGAAACATCTATAGTTACTATTCCAGTCTTTAGGTTTTGAACCTCTTCAGTTGAGAGCAATCGTCTGCAGGCTTTGGGCGAAACTATTGCGCTGTTGCCTAAAGGATCATCCAGGATCATGGTCATCCGCTCCTCACCAACTTTAACCATATTTATTTTCTCAAGCAGCCTGTTTCCGAGTTCGAACTTCTCAGGTTCAGCGGATGACCACTTTGTTGCCATCCTGATAACATCCTCCACTCTTACGAGGATTCCCTCAACGTTAGAAATGAACGCTTCTGATGCTGTTCCCGGTTCTATCTTAACCCCAATCTCAGGGATTTCAATTGTCCCAGAAGTAGATCTAATCACCCGGGTCGTAAAGTCCTCGCACCCAAACTCAATTTCATACCTAGCAGCTTCTTGCTCGTTGAGCATAATAGTATCAGAATATTTAAAGCCGCACACGCACGTTGCATTGACGAACATCATTTCGCCAAAATAAGGTATTTCATCTGTGTTAAACCTGAATGTAAGAGCCTCTGCACACAGAGGGCAGGTGCTCGCAATCACTGCATCATCAACCATTTAGTAAAAGCCTCTTTACTACTGTATTAACGGTATTGCTTAGTAGGACAATGCCCCAAGCTTTCTTCTGTCGATTTTAATTGCCATTGGAGTGATAATCACTTGATCTTCACCGAGACCAGCTATGTCTCCATGGACATCGGTTGCCACCTGTTTAAGCTCTTTAATTATTCTGTCGAGAGCAATACGATCGTTTTTTAGGTGTGATATATCAACGATAACTATGTTGCCTTTATAAATCTCATCCTTGAGTTCAGGCAGATTGTTAACGCTCATAATCTCTGCTACTTTAACATACGTACCGGCTGGCTCTTCCTCGAACACCTCCTCGTACTGCCCGAGATCGAGCTCAAGATACTCTTCAGCATCCGCATGCTGCCGGGTTCCAAATAGTCTATCAATCAAACTTTTTTGTGGCATATCGACCCTTCCCCTAAACTAAACTTTGTGTCTAATAAAACTGTCCTTCTATTATAATATTTGCGTTTCAATATCTACCTTGTTGTCAAAAGCAACCTAAATGTTCCCCCGATATGACAGGATTGTAAGCGAACTGGTATGGCAAGCGCAACTACGCTGAGAATAACGGCACGGACCGTATGTATCAAACAATTCCAATTTGAATAGATGGTGCTTCTAATTCGATCGGAGAGATCTATGACACGTTTCGCGTTTTTCTCTTGAAGAAGGAACCAATATGCTATTTCACCTATATCAAATAGCATGTATCGAAATTCGAAAAAAAAAAGCTGCGAACATTTAAGCACGCAGATTCCATTTAAGCACGCAGATTCCAAATCTCATCTCCGATGTGATGCACCACCTCGACAGCCTTCCCAACTGTATTGTGAACCATTTCAGGTCCTGAAATTAGCGCCTTCCCTACTGCTAGCGCTTTACCGTGTTGTTCTTCTATAACAACTACCAGGTCCCCGACCGTTATGTCACTATCGGCGTTTACGATTCCAGGACTCATGATATCGGCCCCGTTTATGACGTACTTGATCGCCCCTTTATCTACAGTTACGAGGTTCTTTCTTGGTTTAAGCTCAAGTGCGCCCTTCACTGTGAAAAACGGTTTACCTTCAATGTACATCGCGAATGGAGTACCATTTAAGAGCAAGACTTTAAATTTCTTAGCCTCCGCAAGCTCAAGAGATCCCTCGTGAAGTACTTCTGGCTCATAAGTAGTTAATGCGCCTATCACGTCACTAGCTGCGTCAGCTTTTAAGAAATGTCGTTTTCGTACCTTCATACCACCACTCAATATAAGACCATCAAAGATAAGTTTTAAGTATATTACAAACGAAGGGTTTACTGTAAGAGGATATGCGATGAGTCAAAGGCCGCTAGATATCTTAAACGAATCACTAGAATCAGCAGTGATTGTTCGACTTAAAGGGGGCAGAGATTTCAGAGGAGAACTCCAAGGATACGATGTCCATCTGAATCTCGTGCTCGATAAGGCAGAAGAGCTAAAAGATGGTGAGGTAATAAGGAAGTTTGGAACTATCGTAGTCCGCGGCGACAACGTCGTATATATATCCCCCTAAAATACCACAACATAGTCACACGCATATAAAGGAATCGAATGTCAAAGGGAACACCGTCGATGGGTAAGCGTCAGAAGAGGACGCACATAAAATGCAGGCGTTGTGGCAACGTATCTTTTAATTATCACACGAAGGCATGCGGCCACTGCGGGTTTGGTCGCTCTAAAAGGTTGAGGGGGTACAGCTTCCTAAATAAATACTGATTTTTAAACCTATGGAGCAAACAGAAGACGAGAGACGAGATAAGTGTGGCGTATTTGGAATTGCACTCGATTCCAAAGATGCTGCCTTACCGATTTACTACGGCATATACGCGCTCCAACATAGAGGACAAGAATCGGCCGGTATAGCCACGAGCAATGCATCCATCCACATTGAACGCGGCATGGGGCTCGTACACGATGTTTTTGACCAGCATAAGCTTGCGCGACTTAAAGGATCCACCGGGATAGGCCACGTTAGGTACTCGACAACTGGTGGAAGCAAAGCAGAAAATTGCCAACCAGCACTCGTTAATTACATAGGGGGTACTATAGCGATCGCGCATAACGGCGACATCGTTAACTCGCTGGAGCTCAGAAAAGGGCTAGAGGCAGAGGGGCGCATTTTTGTATCCGACTCTGACACAGAAGTGATAGCGCATCTTCTAGTCAAGGAACTTATGCGGCGCGATAACATAACTGCAATAAAAGAGCTTATGAATAAGATGAGTGGATCGTATTCTCTCACTCTTTTGATAAATAATCAGGTCTTCGGCGTGCGTGATCCGTTTGGAATTAAACCTCTCTGTTTCGGAAAACTTGCAGAAGGATACGTGCTCGCTAGTGAGAGCGCAGCGATAGAAACGCTCGGCGGCGAACTCGTGAGGGATGTAAGGCCGGGCGAAATAATTGCCATAAGATCAGACGGCTACTCAAGCCACAGAGCAGTGAAAAAGTCCGTCACTGCTCATTGTATGTTCGAGTATGTTTATTTCGCGCGACCAGACTCCATACTGGACGGTTCTCTCATATACGAGGTAAGACATAAATTGGGGGAGACGCTAGCAGAAGACGACGTCGAAGCTGACATCGTTATTCCGATTCCTGACTCGGGAATCGCTTTTGCAATGGGATATGCACTAAAATCTGGCCTTCCCTATACCGAGGGCTTAATTAAAAATCGGTACGTCGGGAGGACATTCATCATGCCAGGTCAGGACTTGAGAGAGACGGCCGTTCGGCTCAAACTTAACGTTATAAAGAAACACGTTAAGGACAAACGGGTGATAATGATTGACGACTCAATAGTTAGAGGCACGACGTCAAAGAAGATAGTCGATATGTTACGAGCTGCAGGAGCAAAAGAAGTCCACATGCGCATCGGAAGCCCGCCGATAATATCCCCGTGCTATCTCGGGATTGATATGCCTACTTACGGGGAGTTAATAGCTGCCAATAAAAGCATTGATGGCGTTAGACTAATGATCGGTGTTGACTCGCTTAAGTACGTCACGCTTCAAGGGTTGATTGAGTCTATTGGCCTGCCTCGTGAGAGACTGTGCCTCGGTTGTCTTACTGGCATTTACCCAATTGAACGGCCAATTGAAAAGATTACACAGATGAAGCTTGATGAATTTGAAAACAACGGCGAGAAAAGCGTTGCTGAAATAAGCACCGCTTCAATCTAGCGCAAAAACTGCTTTTCCGAGTATGTTAAGTTAGAAGTACACCGTGCTGTGACTGATACTACACTCATTTCTTTAGACAGCGAGTCATAATCTTTAGCATCTCATTAACTATTAATACATTCTAATTTCAGCGTCTGACAGGATCTTTGATCTATTTATGGAGACTTTTTAAAAAGAGCTGCTTGTGTACATGACTTTCATTTTAATCCTAAGTTTGGCATTTGAACAATAAATTAGGAATTGATTATAAAAAATTGGCACTTGTTATTCATGAATTTGCAGTGGCGAAAAATGGGTAACTTCTTCCGGCCGTTTATTGACGGCCGCGTCACGCCACTAGCATAGAGCTTCGAGTACAACGATGCGCGGAGTGCATCTAGTCTCCTTTCTAAGGCACTATGAAGGTTAGTTATCATAACTGCTTGAATAGGACTTTTGCGATTGTAAAACGCAAAATTTTCTGGGTCGTACCTTCATATTATACACTGTACGCCTCTTAGCGAGTACTGTACGATGCTACTGTAGTTTTTGATTTGCTGCTATTTCATACAAGGGATGTCTGCCCCTTTTATTTTTCATTAAAGTTATTCGACAGGCTCTATCTGTTGCGCTTTCGGAGCAATTGAAAAATAGGAAGTAAGCATGTCTCGTGTCATGTTTGTTTTCCTTCCAGCACGTCGCGCCTCAACTTATGGGCACGTAAATTCGTCAAACTCGTAGTTTTCGAGGTTTCGTCTTCTAAGTACCATCTCAAACTCGACTGGCGTTAACATTGGCACTTTGAAACTTCCTATATCATCTATTGCAATTCTCGGACACGCCGTGTTCACATACACATCTGCCGGAAGCTGATAAAGAGCT
The DNA here is from genome assembly GCA_964557335.1 of uncultured Methanomicrobia archaeon. Classification (GTDB taxonomy): domain Archaea; phylum Halobacteriota; class Bog-38; order Methanoflorentales; family Methanoflorentaceae; genus DASPRZ01. The sequence goes on from CAZKZX010000040.1 coordinate 6,388, forward strand.
GATGCCGTAACGTTATTTAACGTAGCAATATAAGCGCTGTAGCCCTCACCTCGGGCAATGTCTTTTAATTCCTCTGCAAGCTTCATTCGTAATTGTCCAGGCTTAGTACTAACGATTATACAAAATGTCTTTGCACTCATCGCTTTCGAGATAGCGGCATAGCGCTGTTTTAAAATTGTCTCAGAGTCTGTCATCCGTGTCTCATTTAAATATGGATCGGCTATCACAACTCGTTTTCCTGTAGCAAGTGATACGCCAAGAGGGTGAAAATTACCACTTCCTATGTAGAGGTACTCATCGACCTCTATCGAACGAGCCGCCGAGAAGTTGCATCCGAGCACCTGCCCCGGATATTTGACTCTGCTATCTCCCCGTCCAATAAAGCATTCGAACTCTCGAGATTCAATTTCTGTGCATGCTTCTGGCAACCTGTGTGCGTGCTGCACCGTTGTGACAAGCCCGATCTTCCTGCCTTTGAGTAATTTTAAAGCCATTTTGACGGCGGGAATGACGTCAACGTCGCTTATGACTTCAACGTAGTGCACTTCCCTTGCTGCCAACTCAGGGATCTCAGAATGCCCGAAATGGACGAGAAGGTCCGCGTCCATCGTGAGGTCGAGGTCACAAGCGCCGTAACAAGGATCACCCGAAATCAAAACCCTCACGCAAGACTTTTCCTCGATCTCCCGTGCTATTTCGGGCCCGTAACGTTTGAGACCCTCTGGAAACTGGAGGCCAACGACTTTTGCCTTTCGCTCACGTATGATGTCAATAATCTTATCGATGTCAAAATCCATAGTTTGTAGTGCGATTTTACGAGTTGCCTTTGTGCGATGATACGACCTTCACCTGATCGTTAACTTCCACTTTTATTATCGTTTTCACGTTGTATCCCTCGTTTCGAAGTCTCTGCGCACCATCGCCCCTTTCAATTACCGCGACTGTATTTACTATGCTCGCGCCAGCAGTCTTGAGGGCATGTAATGTCGCGAGAAGTGTCCCACCTGTACTGATGACATCGTCAACAACAATCACCTGATCTCCGTGACATACGCCATTGAGATACAATGCGCCCTTTGAATACCCTGTCTGTTGTGATATTTCGATTTCCCCTGGCAAACCATACGATTTCTTTCGTACGATTACCATTGGAATATCGGTGTCAAGTGATAAAGCTGTGCCAATTTGTATTCCCATTGCTTCAATAGCAACAATTTTATCGACATTCAGGTCAGCGATGCACTTTATTTCGTCGATGATTTCACGCAGAAGTGCAGGTTTCAATTCAGGCACGCCATCGGTAACGGGGTGCACAAAATAACGATAATCACCCCTTCTGACGACGCGTGCACCTTCAAGGGATTCTTTAAGCATTTGTCACCTTTGACGCACTGTAACGATTTCCTCAAGATCGTCCATAAACTCGGCGAGCATGGATTCAGTCAAGTGAGGCATTATGACGAGTCGCAATGCGTTATCCATGATTGATACATGCCATTTTCTGGCCGTAAGCTTAAGAGCTACCTTTGACAAATGCGGCAATCGAAATCCAACAACGTTCATGACAGGCTCGATGACGGGGTAAACTCCAAATTCAGCAGCCCTTTCGACGCATAAATTCGTAAGTCGCATGCACTCTGCCACAACGTTCTTGTACCCATTATATCCAAGGTGCTCTAATACCGCGAGCGTCGCAGCCACAGACGCGCCGCTCCTAGTTCCCGTCATTGATCGTTCAACCGAGTAAAAAGTGTTCATGCTGAGGGCGTCAAAGTCGTCTTCCCCCCTAAAGAGCAAGCCTCCTGAAGGAATCGTGCTCATCCCCATTTTGTGGGGGTCTACAGCTAACGACCGCACCCCGTGAACGTTAAAGTCAAATTTATAGTGCTTTTCAAGAAACGGTATGACGAGTCCACCAAACGCGGCATCTACGTGTAAAAAGATGTCGTTCCGCAGGGCAAGTTTGGCGAGCGCGGGGATCGGATCGATGACACCAAGCGATGTCGTTCCTGCTATGCCGACTAAACACGTGGTGTTGTCATCTATAAGGCTCTCAACCGACCCCACGTCAACAGAATAGTTATCATCGAGCTGCGCTTTCCTTAATTGAACGCCCATGAAGTCGCTTGCCTTGTTGAAGGACTGATGTGCTGATGCTGGGACTATTACGTTTGGCTTATCTTTTTTGTATATGAGTTTGCTCGCCCTGATTGCCTGTATGTTTGACTCTGTTCCCCCTGTGGTGATGTACCCCACAGCTTCAGCAGACCCGAGGAAGGATCCCAGTATCGCAATCGCCCTTCTTTCGAACGCCGCAAGCTCTGGGAACAGGTTTGGATCCCCAAGATTTGTGTGTAGGTAATCCACATGAGCCCTTACAGCGACCGGATGCGGATACGTACACATCGAGCTTAAGACTCTTTTGTAATTCCCGTTCAGCTCCATATATGCTTTCGCTTTGACTGTAGTCTTTTATTCTCTTTTATTTGAATTTCGTGCAGCATCGAGCATTATACGCGTTTCAGTTCTGGCAACCGCCTCTCTCACACGCTCAACTGCATCAATGTTTGCCGAGATGCTCGTGATGCCGATCCGCACAAGTTTCTCCGCCATTTTAGGATTGGAGCCCGCCTGCCCACAAATCGACGATACCACCCCTGCCTCGTTGCAACGCTCTACCACATACTGTATGAGTTTGAGTACCGCCGGGTGTTGCTCGTTGTAGAGGTTCGCAACATTTTCGTTATTACGGTCAACAGCGAGGGTGTACTGCGTTAGATCGTTTGTTCCGAAAGAAACAAAGTCTATCCCTTCTGCTATTAAATCGTCTATGATGAGGGCAGACGCTGGTATCTCGATCATGATGCCGACATCGACCTTTTCAAAGTCTATTCCAACTTCAGCAATGAACTCCTTTGCACGCTTAACTTCATCCTGATGTTGCACGAGCGGCAGCATTATCCCGATGTTCGTGTAACCATCATCTATGAGGTTTTTGAAAGTTTGAAGCTGCATTTTAAAGACTTCAGTGTCGATGAGATCGCGCCGTATTCCCCTCCAGCCGAGCATGGGATTTGGTTCTATGGGCTCTTCCTCTCCACCTTCCATCGCCCTGAATTCATCGGTCGGTGCATCGAGCGTGCGCACCCATACAGGGCGAGGGAAAAATGCATCGACTACCGTCCGTATCCCTTTTTGCAGCTCTGCGATGAATTCCTCTTTCCTATGTTGTTCGATGTACCAATGCGGGTGCTTATTGAGTCCGAGGATCATATGTTCGACTCGCAGTAGTCCTACGCCGTCTGCTCCTGTCGCAATAGCCCGGTCTGTCGCCTCAGCAATCGAGACGTTTACCTTAACTTCAGTGGCGGTTATTGGCTTTGGTGCAGCTGCGACCGCCAAACCTGGTGCAGATTCTTTGGCTTCAGCCTTGTCGATACGCCCAGAGAAGACAAGGCCTTTCTCGCCATCAACGGTAACCACCATGTCGTCCTTAAGTTTCAGCGTCGCTTCCTTAGTCCCCACTACGGCTGGAACGCCGAGCTCTCTGGATACGATGGCGGCGTGGCTGGTCAGCCCCCCCTCGTCAGTAATAATCGCCGCGGCGCGCCTCATCGCCGGGACCATATCAGGTGAGGTCATGGGGGTTACGAGGATGTCACCTTCGAGCACTTTTTCAAGGTGATCGAGCGCTAAAACGATCTTCACCTTGCCCGACGCAAGACCAGGAGAGGCCGCGAGTCCTTCGAGTATTTTCTCTCCTCCTTCTTTTCGAATGGTCGTAATCGGCCTCGACTGGAGCATGTTGACCTCACCCTTTTCTATGCCCCACTCAACGTCTTGGGGCATGTTATAGTGATCCTCAACGATTTCACCGAGGTCGAGTACTGCGTAGATTTCTTCGTCACTTAAGACTCGTTTATCTCTCAGATCGTCGGGGACATCTTTTTTAACGGTCTTTCCAGTGTTTGGATCCTTTATGATCATCACGTTTTTCGTTGCGATTGTTACGTTTATTTTTCTCGTGCGCCTGTCGATCACATAGGTGTCTGGCGACACCATTCCTGATACGATCGCTTCTCCAAGGCCCCATGAGGCCTCAATTATCGCTTCTGGCTCACCAGTCGTCGGATTTGAGGTGAACATCACGCCGGATTTATCAGAATTCACCATCTTCTGGACCACTACCGCGATGTTAACTGATTCGTGGCTGAAGTCTTGCTTTTCGCGATAAAATATTGCACGGCCACCGTAGAGGGATGCCCAACATTTTTGCACGGCTTCTACTACAGCATCAGCGCGCTTCACATTCAGAAACGTCTCTTGTTGTCCCGCAAAGCTCGCTTCAGGTATGTCCTCTGCTGTAGCACTCGACCTTACGGCTACAATGGGTTCCTGCCCCTCCCTCTTCGCGAGCTCTGCGTATGCTTTTATGATCTCATCACGAATGAGCTGGGGCATCTTTGTTGTGAGCACTAGCTCTTTCGCTTTTTCAGATGCGCTAGCTAACTCTTTCGTGTTATCAACGTTCACACGCAGCGCGGCAAAAATATCATCAGCAATGCCAGTCTCATCGATAAAACGTCTGAACGCTTGTGCCGTCACGCAAAACCCACGGGGAACAGGGATTTCAGCATTAATCATCTCCCCCAAGCTTGCCCCTTTCCCTC
>CAZKZX010000041.1:0-10860 GCA_964557335.1 uncultured Methanomicrobia archaeon
CGAGACCGGCAACAAAGCCATAGGCATCGGGCGTGCTTCCATTGTTGTAAAGGCACGCCTGTACCTCGCAAAACAGTGCGCCTTCAAAGCCGAGTGAGACGTTTTTGTCTATGACCCCTACTGACTGCACCCCTTCTAAGGCCTTTCGTATCTCCTCAGATGGGAACGGCCTGAGTGTCCTCACTTTAATGACGCCTACTCTTCTGCCCTCCGCCCTCAAATCGTCGATCGTGTCTTTAACAGTACCTACTACTGAACCCATCGCCATAATGACGTGTTCAGCATCGTCACATCTGTACGCTTCGATTAAACCGCCGTAGTTCCTGCCAAATGTCTCGCCAAATGCCTTTGAGACATCAGAAATAACGGTCTTGGCATTTTCAAGCGCTTTCTGATTTTGATACCTAAACTCCGTGTAATAGTTAGGATCTGCAAACATTCCAAATGACTTCGGATCATATACCGTGAGAAAATCAACTGGTTCATAGCGAGGTAGGAAGTCATCCACGAGTTCCTGGTCTAAAAGCTCAACTGGCTCGTACGTGTGCGTTAGCGTATAGCCGTCCATACAAATCATTATGGGAACTTTAATTCTGTTATCTTCTGCTATCCTGTAACCCTGCACCGTCATATCGCTTGCTTCGGTATTATCTTCAACGTAGACTTGTATCCAGCCTGAGTCCCTTTCTGAAATCGAATCCTGTTGGTCGTTCCATATGTTCAAAGGGGCTGAAAGCGCCCTATTCGCGACGGTCATAACAATTGGCAAGCGCATACCTGCCGCGTTAAAAAGGACTTCGTGCATTAGCGCGAGTCCCTGTGACGTCGTTGCCGTGTATGTACGTGCTCCTGTTGCACATGCGCCGACGCAGACAGACATAGCCGTATGTTCTGATTCTACCTTCACGTATTCAGCGTCAAGCTCACCGTCAGCTATTAACTGCGATATATCCTCAACGATGTGGGTCTGCGGGGTGATGGGGTAGGCTGCCACTACATTTGGCCTGCACGCCTTGACGGCCAGTGCTACGGCGTGAGAGCCCTCCATTACTTGCATCATACTACTTCTCCTCCAAAATCATCTTAATGCCTTTGATCGGACACTCATTCGCGCAAATTCCGCAGCCCTTACAGTAATCGGAATTAAGTAAGTATCGAATTTCCGCTTTCTTCGCTGCAGCTTTTTTTATCTTTCCAGCTTGTTCAAGCTCTTCTGCCCGTTTCTTTGCCTCTTCCGCCTCCTTACCGCTGAGTGTTTTCTCAGTTATGGCAAGATCAGGACATACTTCGCTGCACTTGCCGCAGCGAATACACTGTTCCATATCAAATTCAGGGTAAAAAACTCTCCAATCTCCCGTTTTAGTACTTTTAGAACTGCCAGGTTCTCCGACTGCACTCGAGGGTAACTTTTGTAAAGATTTTGACCTCTTTTCGGGTGATTTTTGCTCTTTTTGACCTCGCTTTTGTTTGGCAATTGCCGTCGACCCGGTGTCTTGCATAATCTCATAAGCTCTCATGGCTGCCTTAACGTTAGACTCTCCAATTTTGCCGGGGAAGCGTTCAAGGACCGAGCGCTCGATGCTCTCGATGCTGATCTCTCCCGTAGCTCCCGCAAAGGCGCCGAGCAATGTTGTGTTGACTATTGGCCGCCCGATAATTTCAAGGGCTATACCAGTTGCATCGATGGTCTTGACTTGTATTCCCTCACGGATCCCGATCTCGTCAGGTGGCTTTTCAGAATTCACAATCACAATTCCGTTAGGCTTCAACCCAGCAGTGACGTCGACTGCCGAAATGAGAGTTGGATCTTGAACGATAACATAATCGGGTTCATAAATTTGACTTCTAAGTCTAATCTTTTTGTCACTAATTCTCGCAAATGCTGTGACGGGAGCCCCACGTCTCTCAACGCCAAAAAATGGAAAAGCTTGACTAAATTTTCCGTCTTCAAAAGCTGCCACAGCCAATAGTTCAGCTGCGGTGACTGAGCCTTGGCCACCTCTACCGTGGATACGTACCTCTTTCAATTGTCGACCTCCGTGTTCATCATAATACCAATTCTATCATTTAATTGTTTCTAATTACATATATTAATAATTATAAATATCAGTCAATTCCAACGTTTACAGCATAGATTTACGTTAGAGGGAAGTCTCCGTGTTTGAACAGCTCTCCTTACTTTCAGCTATCCATTTTGATGCCGTGCCCTTAGCCGTGTGGTAACTCGGCATCGCGACTACTCTACATGTCGTAACACCAAACGTCAAATTTATGACAATAGCGAGGTGAAATGGAACTTCTTAATGCATTTTTTTTAGGAACAGCGAGTGGACAAAGTTACGGCCGCTCTTTCAGTGGAAATGAAGCAAGAAATTATTTATATCGTGGTGTAAAAACCGAAAGTAGACTGGAAAGTCGGAACTCGGCATAAAGGAGGTGGATGGTGCTGGAGAAAAGGCAAACGCTTAAAGTATTACTAGTCGTGATTACGTTCGCGCTACTCTCTATTCAAGTTGTATCAGCTTCAACCAATTGTCCAACCTGTAAAGTCGTTTACGATGACGAATCTGCCACCACAGGTTCGTACGCAGCAAGTGACACTCTCTATCCACTAGTTCTTCTTAATCCATCATCAGGAAATTTCATGCACAATGACCAAGTAAACTTGGCTAGCGTTGTATTAACTCTGTTGTGATGAGAGTTTGGGTTCCAATCCCTCGCTCTCGAATTTTTTACGCTTCACACAGCTTGGAGTTTAGAATCCAAAGTTTTTATATAATAAGTGAACGATTGCTCCGCTAGTAAATCGAGGAAAATTTACGCATGAAGATAAAGCTAATCGCTCTCCTCCTCATCACAACGCTTATAATAACCGCAGGTGTCCCAGTTCTCGCATTGTTACCGACTCGGCAACAAGCTCCGGGTTTTTCACTCCCTGATTATTACAGCTTGAAGTATCATAGCTTGAGTGATTATCGAGGGAAAGTAGTAGTAATTGACTTTTTCGGTATACATTGTGGCTACTGCAAGGAGGACTCCAAGAACTTAGCAACTTTGTATCGTACCTACTACCAGCGAGATAACAGAGTGCAATTTCTGTGCATCGAGTCTGAGTTTGGGCCGACTAGCGTACAAGACACTAACTATCGGTCGATGGTGAACAGCTACGCTCAGTATGCAGGCATTCCTCAAAATGCTGCTCAGTATACAATACTAGTGGGCGGTCAGGGCGCGTATAATGACTATAAATGTTCAGCAACGCCAACAGTATACGTGTTAGACAAAGATGGGAAGGTCGCAAAGGGCTTTGCATATCCTATACCTGCGGCGTCGGTAAAGGCGGCTGTCGATAGCCTTGTAGGATCAGAACCAACTCCGACTCCTGCAGCATCGTTATCTATCACTAACGTCCAACTCGTGCCAGGTCATACAAATTATTTAATGTGGGTAGTGACGTACAACGGCGCAGGATATGCAGCTATTGCCCCGAGTGCGTATCTATACGCTGCCACTTCAACTCCATCAGGATACTCTGACAAAGGTAAAATTAGTTCCCAATACGTCTACGATGCGTCGACGAAAACCACCAGTCGTACCACAATGTCCTACAGTAGTGGATGGGCAGAGGTTAAGCAGGGACATACCTACTGCTTTATTTCTGGACCAGTAGTTCCTTCTGACGCAAAGTGGGCAGTATACAACGCACAAGTGTGGTTCGACGGTAAGTACCACGACTCGTTATACAGTTCCTGGCAATACAAGACTTTACGATGAAGGGAGGCATTAGCCCGTTCATTTAGTTTTAAAAGTCGACGGGGATGCCCATTATATTATCTGCGCCTTCGTATACGTCCTTCGCGATTTCTGCACATCCTAGTGCTGCGCTCCAAGGCTCTAGAAGAATTGATGAAGTGCTTAGAAGCGTTTCAACTCGTTGTTGTATTTGAGGGGCTGCAGCACCAGCTAAAAATATCGATCCAATAACGTCATAATCGTTTAATAATACTTGGAGAGCGTTTATTTCCATGGCGACATAAAGAGCAAGGGTATCTATCATCTCTCCTTCTGCCATTTTTCGCTTGAGCATCCCACCAGTTGAAAATGCCTCATTTGCTGTTTTGAGACCTGCGTCAACATCTCGTATCGCTTGAAGGTCGAGAGGACCTTGAACTAATCCGGGAGCGAATATCGCCGCATCTATCGCCCCTGTTATTCTTCGTTTAGTTATAGCTAAAGTCACAGTATTTGAACTGACGTCGCAAATTATAAAATTCTCTCCGCCGTGTTTTTTTATTGCGTGATAGGCAACTCCAATCTTTTCTGGTGAGGCCCCGTGTGAGAAAAATTTCATTCTGAAATCAACGTCTGATTTGTCGTGTAATCCGGGGAGCACCACTGCTGGCACTCCAGAATTATAAATCGAGTCGTAGACGGCAGTACCTCCTCCTATGTACCTGCCGGCTCCTCCCTCCTCGCATAACCCCCTGTTTTTAACCTTTCTTATGTTCGTTATCTTGTTGATGCCGTCACCCATTGAGTAACTGAGGCCAATTAGTTTTACAAATTCCAACTTGAGATTGAGCCCCTCTTCAATGTCAGAGATGACAGTGGATTCTGTTATGTATTTTCGCGGCAATTCGAACTTTCTATCATCCAACGTAGCAAAACGAACGGCTTGAGTGCCGTGGTCGACTCCGATAAACATGTAGTTTACTTCCCGCGTATCTAGGTATCTATAAAATAAAGCCTCAGGCGGAATTTGAATCCGCGACCTCGTCCTCTGTGTGCTTTGCACATCTTGTGCTGCAAAACTTACCAAGGACGCGCTACACCAAGCTAAGCCACTGAGGCACAGTACTGCAACGTTATATACAAATTACTGTATATAAATATTTGACCAGCAGTGATATCTTGACTAACGAGAATTCATATCATATTGAGTCACTAGCAGACCAGAAACGAGCTTCTGTTTTGGGGATTGAAGTAAAAACTATTTGTTTAAGAGGCATTTATAAATTGTTGGAGATAAGCCAGCCCTCATCCGACGGCATTAGCTTGGCGACGCGACGCTATAAAACAGACTAGAGGCATTCGAATGCTTGATGATAGCTTAATTGTGCAAAAATTGGTAAAAGGAGAGCTAAAACTTCATCAAATAGATCTTCCTGCAGCAAGAGCTGTAGAGCTACGGACTATTGCTATAGAAAAGCTGACAGGGGCATCTCTCGACGAATTGAGGAATTATACGATTGATCCCGAGCTTGCATCGCAACGAAACATCGAGAATATGATAGGAGCTGTACAAGTGCCTGTTGGGATTGCAGGCCCACTGCGAGTTAATGGAGAGTATGCCATGGGTGATTTTTACGTTCCCCTTGCAACCACTGAAGGCGCCCTAGTGGCTTCTGCCAGTAGAGGGTGTAAAGCCGTCACCTCCTCAGGTGGGGCAACCGTGAGGATTTTAAAAGATGAGATGACGCGGGCACCAGTGTTTAGAGTACGGGGGATCGTGGAGGCGAGACGAGTAATTGAGTGGGTGAGCAAGAGTGAAAACTTTGAGAATTTAAGGGCCGCAGTAAAGGAAACGACGAAACACGGCGAGTTACTCCGGATCGATCCCTATGTCGTTGGCGACAGCATTTACTTGCGGTGTGCATTTGACACCAAAGACGCTCTTGGCATGAACATGGTCACGATCGCAGCAGATCGACTGGCGGATATCATACAGGAGGCGCTCGACATAACAATGGTAGCACTCTCTGGCAATATGTGCGTTGATAAGAAGCCAGCAGCGATAAACTTGATTGAAGGTAGAGGAAAAAGCGTCGTCGCTGAAGCAATACTTCCGAGGAGCACGGTCGAAGAAGAGCTCAAAACGACACCTGAGATGATGACTGAAGTCCATTATCGCAAGAACATTATGGGTTCAATTAAAGCTGGTGCATTAGGATTTAACGCACACGCGGCAAACATTGTTGCGGCTATTTTCATAGCTACCGGGCAAGATGCGGCACATGTAGTGGAAGGGGCTAACGCTATCACAAGTTTCCAAATGAGAGGAGAAGAGGTTTACGCTTCAGTAACTATGCCATCGTTACAGGTTGGCACAGTAGGGGGTGGTACGAGAGTAGAACCACAAAAGGAGTGCCTTTCAATATTGGGGGTTGCAGGAGGTGGGGATCCTCCGGGTGCCAATGCTAAAAAATTTGCCGAGATTGTTTGTTCAGCAGTGCTTGCAGGAGAGATTTCATTGGTTGCGGCACTTGCAGCGAGGCATCTTGCACGTGCGCATGCTACGTTAGGACGCTAGGACGTCTTACTGAACCTTTTGTTAAGTAATGTGAAGGAGAAGAGAGAATTTATCGAGTTTATGACTGCTAAAGATGGGGGGGCACTATACTTTTTAAGAAAAAGCAGGCACAACAATCTGAGGACATAGATACCACCACAAATGAACGCCCCCCCTGCGGTAATGAAAATCCTCCAACACCTTGTATAAAGGATTGTCCAACGTCAATGAACTGCAAATATAATATAATTAATTTCAAGACGTAAATTGGGACCACTCCGCGGCCTCGCCCATCCAAATCGTTAAGGTGCACGGAGAGCAGGCCGGAGGGGCTTTTACCGTTTACGCGTCAATTGTGTGTTCAATTCGCTTTTTGAGGTGGTTTCAACTGATTTCGTTGTTACTGCAACCGCCTTCAAGAATAGGGCTAAAAAAACGCCCACAATTAAAACCACAATACCCCCGATCAATCCATTAAGAATATACGAGGAGGTGTCTGACCCATAGTTGATTAACTGACTAAATGGGGGATTATAAACTGGTTCTTTTTCCTGAACGTGGTTTTCCTCTAACTGTTTGTCCAGACCGTCGGGAAGACCATTCGAAACAGCAAAGTAAACAGGCACTAACACCGCAAAGAGGACAAAAACCCCCAATAACCCGATCATCAGTGATTTGTTTCTTTTATCGATTAGCACTGTCATCCCTCCACCGGCGTTGTCAGCATCGGCGTTTTCGACAGTCGTTTATCTTTCATAGTTAGGATAATGTCCGGCCTCACAGCTGCGATATATGCCACGACAAGCACCGTAATAACTCCCTCACCTATTCCGATGAACATATGCGTTATTACCATAGTGGGGACTGCGATAACTAACGGAATACCGTATTCTGGCGAAAGTGCTGCAGATGCGCCCAGTTCGATTCCACACATCGTTGCAGATAGTACAATTGATGCCCACGCTGCAATGAATAGAGTGATATACATTCCGACTTTCCCCGATGTGATTGTTTTACCGAACGCATATACGGCATATGCCACAAATGAGCTTACTATGGCCATGTTTAGGATGTTAAGGCCAAGCGCTGTCACGCCTCCGTCGCCGAAAAGAAATGCTTGTACGACCAGGACTATTGTTAGTATTACGACTGCGGCATAAGGGCCGAGAAGTACCGCGGCAAGTGCGGCACCGACCAGGTGTCCTGTCGTCCCTCCTCCTACGGGAAAGTTCAACATCTGGGCTACAAATATCCCCGCGGCAAGCACTCCTAATATAGGTATCTGGGTGTTGCCAAGCGTATTCCCGGTCTTTTTCGTTGCATACGCTAAAATAGGTATTGCTATGATATACCCCAGCACCCAGATGGGTGGGCCCATTATACCATCGCCTATATGCATTTTGCCTCGCTAACTAGTAAGTTGCTACGTTTTTTCAAGAAGTTGTTACTAATTATTACATAAGTATCTTGTGGTATGTGGTGCCTAAGATATCTTAAAAAATGAAGGGGGTGCACAACTTTTTAAACTAAATCGTGGGTTGTTCTATAATAATATAAAAGATGGTTAGAGAATAAGCTAGTTACATCGGGACAAATTTGGTCCCATAATAGATAACACCTTCAGGCCCATCTTCGCTTAGTCTTCTGAACACTGGTTTCACTCTCATTCCAGTTTTGACTTCTGAGGGCTCACAGGCGAGTTGAGCAGTGAGCTTTGGCCCCTCGTCAAGTTGCACAATCGCCAAAACATAAGGGGTGTAGCTGCTGAAATTGTCGGGAGCAGAATATATTGTTGTGTATGTGACCACCGTTCCCGTACCTGAAAATTTATGCTCGCGAATAACACCATTTCGCCTACACGGTGGGCAGATAAGCCTCGGGGGGTAGTAGTAAGTGTTGCAATTGTCACATTTAGTGCCAACTAAGTTATATCTATTTGGTATTTTTCTCCAAAACCTTGCTACCGCCATCGTGGTCACCTCGTCAAGATATGTACGACTGCAGTTCCGCCAGTACCACCAACATTGTGGGTTAGACCAACCTCAGCCTCATCGACTTGTCGCTTTCCTACCTCTCCTCTAAGTTGTTCAACAATCTCAACAGCCTGTTTTATGCCCGTCGCCCCAACAGGATGCCCGCATGCTTTAAGTCCACCGCTGGTGTTAATCGCCACTTTTCCCCCTATCGCCGTCTCTCCGTCAAGCGTAGCTGGTCCACCCTTGCCTTTTTCAAAGAATCCCAAATCCTCAATTGCCATTATCTCGGCGATAGTGAAACAATCGTGGACCTCGGCAACGTCTACGTCGGACCTACTTAGGTCCGCCATTTTAAATGCCCTTTGGGCAGCCACAACCGTTGCGTCGATCGTGGTCAGGCTCCGTCTATCGTGAAGTGCTATCGTGTCGCTCGCTTGGGCTGCGGCCTTTACGTAAATCGGAGTGTCCGTAAATTCTCGAGCCCTCTCTGCGGGAACAAGCACGACTGCAGCTGCTCCATCAGTTATGGGCGAGCAGTCAAATAACCTTAAAGGATCTGCTACGAGAGGGGACTGTACGACGGTGTCGATAGTAATTTTATTTCTGAATTGCGCTCTAGGGTTTAGAGAGCCGTGATAATGGTTTTTTACTGCCACCTGCGCCAGTTGCTCTCTCGTAGTACCAAACTCCTCCATATGGGCCCGTGCCATCATTGCGTAGAGGCCTGGAAACGTCGCGCCAACTGTAGCCTCCCACTCTCTATCAGCTGCTGATGCAAGAGTGTCGATGGAGGATCCGATACCAACGTCGGTCATCTTCTCTATCCCGGCAGATACCACAATATCGTGATAGCCAGACGCGACAGCCATGACGCCACTTCTCAGAGCGAGTCCACCGGAGGCACACGCCGCCTCGACCCGTGTGCTTGGTATGTGAGTTGTTGAAAGGCCTGAGTAATCAGCGATGAGTGAGCCTATATGCTCTTGTTCTATAAATCTCCCTGAACTCATGTTGCCGCCGTAAAGGGCTTCTACATCAGCGCCACTTATTCCCGCGCCTTCAAGCGCTACGACGCCAGCCTCGATGAAGAGGTTGCGGAGAGATTTTTCCCACATCTCTCCAAATTTTGTGCATCCTGTGCCAACTATAGCTACTTGTCTCATGTATTAACAGCCTTAAATGTTAACTTAAATTGAATCATGTTACTATCTTGTTCTTGTGCCTCGCATAAAGAGCATAATCAATGTATATTGGTTTTGATAATAGTTCTGCGACCGTTGGAGCCCCCGCCCTTACACTCTTTATGTCATCAGTCACCTTGATGCTAAATGAGTCACTGCCGGCCCCAGAACCAAATGATGTCACAAAAATCCTAGCGCCTGGTTCTGCTACGTCAAGGATCGAGGCAAGTCCTATCAGTGTTGAAGCAGAATACGTGTTCCCGAGTCGCTGCACTACTAGTCCCTGTTTTATCTGATCTACTGTAAAGCCGAGATCGAGTGCAGCCTTACGGGGAAACTTGCCATTCGGTTGATGAAATACCGCGTAATCATAGTCTTGTGCTTCCGATCCGAGCTTCTTTAAAAGCCCGTTTGAGGCCCCTAAAACATGCTTGAAATAGCCTGGTTCTCCGGTGAATCTTCCGCCGTGCCTCGGATACTGCTGACCTTCTCGCCTCCAGAAATCAGGGGTATCAGTGGTGTATGAATACGTGGACTCAATTTCAGCGATGATCCGCTTTTTTCCAATTATGAATGCGGCCCCACCTGCAGCTGCGGTGAATTCAAGTGCATCTCCTGGCGCCCCTTGAGCAACGTCGGTCCCTATTGCCATGCCATAGTCGATAAATCCCGCAGCTACGAGTCCCATGCTCGTTTGTACCGCTGCGGTTCCTGCTTTACATGCAAATTCATAGTCGGCTGCCATAAGTTCCGGCGTAGCGCCAATTGCCTCAGCTACGATGGTAGCAGTGGGCTTTACCACGTACGGGTGTGATTCGCTCCCAACGTAGATCGCGCCAATCTTTTGAGGATCGAGTTTAGAGCGGTTTATAGCGTATCTTGCGGCTTCAACCGCAATCGTGGCTGCATCTTCGTCTTTGTCTGGAACCGACTTCTCGAAGACTTTAAGCCCTTTTTTGAGGTCGTCTGCGTCGTCTCCCCAGACGCGCGCAATTTCTTCGACTTTTATTCTGAATTTTGGTATATAGACGCCGTAGCTTGTGATTCCAATGGGCACTTTGATTTACTCCAACCTTTTTTGACGTGTATATCGCCGAGCTTCGTTACGTTTTAGAACAAGCGTTATGTTATGTAATCGACTTGCTTATGGAATAAGTCGATTTCACTAAAGTAAATAATGCACTGTATGGGATATTGTTCCCCTCATCATATAAATCTATTTACCCTTGACGTCAGCTAAGTTGGTGTACGTCGTCAGCCTATGTAATAATAGAAATCTAGAGGCAACAAATGGGGCCACTGAGATTTGAACTCAGGTCTGAGGACCCCCAGTCCCCAAGGATATCCAGGCTACCCTATGGCCCCTACTTCAATATCTTCCATCCTTATATTATTTCTTATATAATTTATAACG
>CAZKZX010000042.1:0-10852 GCA_964557335.1 uncultured Methanomicrobia archaeon
TGGCGGAGCACTTGCCACGTGGGGGAAGCTCCCTAAAATAATACGCGCTTGTTATGAAACGGAGTGCATAACACGACCATAGCTTGTTTCATGGGGGCGAAGCCTTAATGCATAACGGTGACATCGACTAAACAACGAATGAACCTTTTCAATAACCATCCCAGATTACATACGTATTATCAACTAGAGAAACATCTCCATCGATGGCTTTTAGTTTTAAATTTGAACGATAATACGCACCTCGACGTAGATCACGACGGTCGCGGACGGGGTACCACAATTAGATATAATTGGTTGCGTCGCGCGGGAATGTCCCAGCATCAGCGCATACTGCCCTAGGTGATTACAAGTTCAGATAATTGCAGTTACAATAGAAGAGACAACAAAAATTTAGGAAGCGACCCAACCATTGTCAAGGTTTAAATAAAATTACTCTAAGAAATGATTCAATGCTTGCAATTTCCGTAGTTGGCACGGGTTATGTAGGGCTAAGCACAGCAGTTTGTTTCGCAGCCCGTGGTTACAAGGTGATAGCGTCAACGTACGATGTTGATAAGATCCGTCTAATAAAGGACAAGATTCCTCCATTTTATGAGCCCATGCTTACTGACCTGCTGACACGTGGTATCGAATCGGGAAATTTGAAAGTGATATACGGACGTGAAGAGGCGATTTTGAATACTGATGTCACTTTTGTTACCGTGGGTACGCCCGAACTCGCTGATGGGAGCATAGATCTTACGTTCGTAAAGAAAGCGTGTGAAGAAATAGGACGTGCGCTTAGGAAAAAGGATGAGTACCATCTCGTAGCAATAAAGAGTACCGTAACCCCGGGTACAACCAACGGCGTAGTAAAACCGATGCTGGAAGCAGAATCTGGGAAATCGGCCGGACGAGATTTTGCCTTGTGTATGACTCCTGAGTTTCTCAGGCAAGGCTCATCGATATATGATACGTTCAATCCCGATAGAGTTATCATCGGCGAACACGATGAAATTTCTGGAGATGCGCTGTACAGTCTTTTTCGAGAATTTTACCACAACAACGTTCCGATCGTGAGGATGAACCTCGCATCGGCAGAGATGGTTAAGTATGCAAGCAACGCTTTTCTTGCAACGAAGATTTCGTTCGCTAATGAACTCGCCAACGTGTGCGAGAAACTGGATGACATTGACGTCAAGCACGTGATGGCCGGTGTGGGGCTTGACAATAGGATAAGTCCCAAATTCCTCAACGCTGGCGCAGGGTTTGGAGGATCGTGTCTACCAAAGGACGTAAAAGCTTTAGTCAGCACGGCAAAAGCACTTGGCTATGAAGCGCCACTATTACGCTCTGTGCTCGGCGTGAATGAGGCACAGGCACTGCACGTAGCTGATCTTGCCATATCGATACTTGGTAGAGCCAAAGGGAAGAAAGTCGCGCTCCTCGGACTCTCGTTTAAACCTGATACCGATGATATCCGGGAGGCCCCCTCCCTAAAAATTGCTCGAAGGCTTATGGACAACGGCGCGGTCGTGTGCGCATTTGATCCAGTTGTAACACGCATAAAGAGACCAAATTTTGAAAATTTAACATGTGCCAGTTCGGTGGAGGAGTGCTTGCGCGGGGCACACTGTTGCATACTCGTAACCGAATGGGAACAGTTCATACACCTTGAACCAGAGGACTTCATCAAAAGTATGTCTGAGCCTGTACTAATCGACGCTCGAAGGGTATATGACGCCGAGAAGTTTGTACATAAGCTACACTTCTTTGGAGTGGGATTACCCCTCGGTAGAGAGACAAAAGTATCTTAAAAGATACACATACGTGAGAGTATGGGGAGGTTACTGCTGGCACGCCGCTGATGTTTGCCACTTTTGTGCGCCTGCTTCAAAGTCTCCACTCATGCGGTTGGCTGAACCAGCATACGTAGATATTAAAGATTGTTTCTGTACCATTCCACCGTCTTTTTCAGCCCCTCCATAAGCTCAATTTCAGGCTGCCAGCCAAGAGATTTTAAGCGAGAGATATCCGCCCACATCCTCTCTATCTCGACGCCTTTAGAGCGCTTTCGCATGTCCTGTACAGTAACGCCGACGCTTTTGCCTAGGATTTCTGCTATCGACTCTATAAGAGATTCGATACTTATCTCACTGCCGGATCCCACGTTGTAGATCCCATCGCCTTGTTGTCCCATAAGAATCAAGCCATTGATGACATCATTCACATACGTAAAGTCACGGGTAGGTTTGAGATTTCCGAGTGATATAACGTCCTTTTCAAGCATTTGTCCTATAATAACGGGTACAATAAAATCTGGAGCTTGTCGGGGACCAAAAACGTTGAATAGCCTCGCAATACACACTGGTATGCCATAAGACTTGCCATACGCTAATGTGAACCCCTCAGCTGCGAGCTTGCTCGCCGAGTAAGGCTCCCTCGGATATGTCGGATGCTCCTCATCTATTGGCAGGTACTGTGGAATGCCATAGACGTGGGCAGTACTAACAAAAACGAATTTTTCAACGGAATCAGATTTTCTGACGGATTCGAGCACATTGAATGTACCTATAGTATTTGTCTCAAAAGTACGTCTGGGATTTTCAATCGAACGCCCTACGTGGGATATTGCGGCTAAGTGAAAAATAGTCGAGGCATCGCGAATAGGAATTGTGCCGCGAACGATGTCCCTTTTCACCACTTCAATTTGCCCTTTGAGACGGGAGATATGGCTCGAATCATTATGCACCACCACTTTGACCTCTACTCCACTTCTGATGAGGTGTTCCGTCAGATGAGAACCAAGAAAGCCCGTTGCGCCAGTTATTACGACTCGTTCCATTATATCGTTACTAATCGTCCTACAACTTATATTCTAGTATCTTCGCTCATGTCCTCCCCCAAAAGATTAGTAATACGCGTGCTCGTGTGGAAAAACAGCGCACGACCCACAATTCCTGAGGCGTAGCAGTATGTAGCATCATCGGCAGCGCACTAATTGCTTAAATAGGGAGAGACGATTAAGACTCACAGGCTAACGCGTAAGCAGTGTTGTATGTCCAAATTAGCGTACGCAAGAGCTTTTCTGGTGAGCTTAGTTGTACACATGGCATTCCTCTCATAGCAGCATAGGAGTCGGCGTATTTCGCACCCCATTCACCGCATTATACATCCTATACCCCGCAACAATGACTCTACACTGCGTTGTAACCTCATTGCGTCGCTGTCCGTAAAGGTGAAGATCCGAAAGGTGACGCTGTGCAATTCCTTATAGACATCGATTATTTCAGATCCGGTGACGTCTTGCACGTATGTTATCACGTCTGCCACCGTGTGCGGATCAGCGCCTTGAGGAAGGATGACAGAAAAGTCTCGATAGACTTGACCGAGCGAGAGTCGATACGCTCGTAATTCCTCATCGGACATCAGCTGGATATTTTCTGTCTTTAATGCTACTTCCTGTCTCCCTTCCTGCACGACAACTTCTCGAGACGAGACGCGCTGTATGGTGCCCACGTGAACTGCCCCGGTATAGACGTGTCGTACCCCTCGAATGCTGCCTATCGCTTCCTTAAGCTCTTCAAGCTCTTTTATGCGACTCATTATAAGCTTGTCCGACCGCTTTAACGCTGGTTCAGCATCACCAAAATGCCTGGCTGCGTGCTTCATTTTCACAATAAAGGCTTCCATATCGTTTTTCTTGATGATGTGAACGAGTTCGTGACACTGTTTAAGGAACTCGTCCTGCACCGACCGGTCGGCGTTCATCTGTATTGAGGCGTAGAGTGCTGGGTTTTGGCCTAGTATCCGGCCTACAAAGTCGATTAAAATTTCGTAAATCGGGCTCATATATTTTCGAGAGTGCTTAATGTCAAAACGAAGGGAGTCAAGTGTAACTCCCGTCGCAATGTATGCAAAGTGCGTGAGTCCTTGTATAACAGATATCACTTTGTCGTGCTCCTCGGGAGTCAATATCTCTACGTGTGCTCCCGCTTCTGTGAAGAGTTCCATCAGAAAATCGAACCACTTTTGCCCCCTTATCGGCGTCATTATTATCGTTTGCCCCTCCATATTCGGCATGCTCGGTCCAAAGAGGGGATGTACTCCGACAAGTTCGACGCCTTTAGGAGCAAATGTCCGCATCGCCTGTGCAGGTTTTGCTTTAATTGACGTTATATCAAAGAGCAAGGATCCAGGCCTGAGGTGCGGGGCAACATCTGATATCACATCACACGTTACGTCTATGGGGACCGATATTATCACGATGTCGTATTCAGAATAAGTCACAGGAGCAGAGCGCCCCGAGATGGTGACCGTAATCCCCCGCTCAGCGAGGAACTTGGAAAACCAGCCCCCCATTTCCCCACTGCCGCCCACTATTACTGCCCTTAGATCCATGGTAAGCCTCAAATTCACCTATCACGTCATTATACCGTTAAAAAGTAAGATCGCCTTTATGATTATCTGCGCAGAGCTGCCCTGACGGCTGATTCCATCAACACACTGGGCGCGTCAAACCCTGTCCATATCTTGAACGACTCAGCCCCTTGGTAGACGAGCATTTTGACACCATCAATGGTCATACATCCCGCTTTATGGGCCTCCTTTAACAGCTGCGTTTCAAGGGGATTGTACACTATGTCAAAGACCACAAGCCCTTCGTGCATCTGTTCCGCTCGTATGATGGTCTGTCCCTCGGCGACACCGTGCATGCCGACGGACGTCGTATTTATAAGCACTTGTGCCTCACCTATGACGCTGTTAACCTCATTGAGGCTGAGAGCCTCAATGTCATCACAGCCGCAGCTGATATTCTCTGCAACCATTTTTTCGGCGAGGATTACTGCACGGCTTTTCGTCCTGTTCGCAACGAGCACCCGTGCGCCCTCGGTTAACAGCTGTGCTGCTATTGACTTTGCAGCGCCTCCAGCGCCGAGCATAAGCACGCTCGAATCCTTGACCGTTACTCCTGCTTCTGCTAGCGCTCTCACAGCACCCTTCCCGTCTGTAGTATAGCCATTTCCCTCGCTGTCTATGGTGTTGATCGCGCCTATGCGTTTCGACATGGTATCAGGACGTACATAGTGAAGGGCTTGTTCCTTTAGCGGTATGGTTACGTTTAACCCACCAAATCCTAGCGCAAGCGCTCCTTTTATGGCTCTTTCTGCGTTTTGTTTCCCAACGTTGAAGGCGTGGTAGATGCAGTTAAGTCCAAGCTCTTTGAAGGCTATGTTATGCATAATGGGAGAGAGCGTGTGTTCTATGGGACTTCCTATAATTCCGTATACTTGGGTTAGCGCCATGTGCGGATCTCGTCCAATGCGTGCTTCATCCTTGCGACACTCAACATCCCGAGAGATATCGGCTTTCCAACATATCCATAGAGTAGGGAGGACCCATAGATCCCCATGAGCGGCCTGAGATGCGATCCGAGCTTGCCCATTGGCACTACGCAAAACGTCATGCCTTCCTCGTGTGCCGCAAGGCTCACAGCCAGGACCCGTGGGACGTCCTGTAAGTGCTCTATCATAACAGCGAGCTTTACCACATCTCCTGTTCTATTTGCCATCCTCATTCTCTCAAGCATTATCGTTTCGGCAGGAGCCCCATCGAGGTCGTGATACGAAATGAGGGTCGGGAGACCTATCGTCGAGACTTCCGCCATCAACACATCCCTATCGGGAGCCATAAGCTCAATATCGACTATCGCAGCATGCGGTAAGAGCGGAATAACCTGCTCTAAGCGGTTTATCGGCGCATTCCCCCCCTCCTCAACTCTCCTATCGGTTAAGATAGTCGGGATATCAACCTCGTCAATATCATCGAGCACGCCTTCGACATCACGGGTGAGGTCAACTCTAAACTCAAGGATGTCCGCCCCGTCACTAATCGCCTGCTGGGCGTGTCCTCGTTCGAATACGATTCCGACGATCTTAGGACCTTCTTCGTCACCAATGACCACATCGTCTAACTGGATCACGTAATCACCTCTCTATAAGCGTCTCCTCAACGTCTATCCCAAAGTGTCTTCCTCCCTCTTTATGGTAGACCAACACTTTGTCCCCTGGTTTGAGCTTTGTGACAGGGAGCGTGGTCCCATCTTCGTTTATCAACTTTATTGTCTCCGCATTCTGGAGCATGGTCTTTATTATCGAGCCATTGACCGCTGCCTCTACGAGCATCAACGGCCGACGTTCGATTTTCACGCGGCCTATGACGGCCTTTCGAACCTCCCCGGTGCTCTTTACAATCATCACATCATCCCCAGATGTCAGCTCGGAAAGGTAGCGGGTCTTGTCGTCAACCAGTATGTATTCATGTACAGGTCCTGCGTTGACTCTGAAAGGTCGTGCCGCCACGTATGGACTCTCTTCTACCTCAGCGTGGACTAAGAACAGCCCGTTTGCCGCAGATCCAATAAGCATGCCCTCTCCAATGAACATAAGTGAGCACGTATCTATGCAAACCCTGTCGCCCATTCCGACCGGCTTCACCACTGTGACCTCAGCGGGGACGAGCTTCAGCGCATGTTCGATCTTTCGCGTAAACTCAATAGTTTTTGAAATCTCTGAGAGGTCATCGGTATCTAACAGCACTCCGTCGGCTCCGTGCTCCAACGTTTCAAAGGCGGTCTTTGCTTCATCAAAGGTGGTGACGCCTGCAATGATGTCAACGCTCCCCGTAAGCTCTGCAATGAGGTTTTCAAGCGGAATGACCTTCCAGTCGGTTCCTATTACGATGAGGTGGTCACACGCGACCGCAATGTCCTTTGCAAACTGCTCGTGCTCTGGATCGAAAATTACGACGTACGTTGCGGTCTCTCCGTTTATTTTGAGCAACGTGTTATAGTCTGTAGAACCGGTATATTTCTTCCGAAGCGGTTCTGTGCCATCTCCCACACCGCCCTTGCCAACGACGAGGACATCAGCGTCACTCGTGCCATCCGCGTAAAAAGCAGCGATCTTTATGTTGCCAAGCTCTTTAACCCGCTCGACGTCCGACTCATTTAAGAGAATATAATCGACACCTGATTCGAGCGCAAACGTAATCTTAACCTTTCTGTCTTCCCACGACCCTTCATCCGCTTTTATCCAGACACTCTTCATAACTCCTCCATAGCAGTCGGTTTGATATATCCGTAACGATGGTTTAACCTTTTAACTGCGTGAGTGCTTCGTTGACGCTGGCCTTTTCGTGAACGATCGACGCGATAGCGCGGACGATTTTCGTCGGGTTGTCGTGCTGGAAGACGTTTCGTCCTATCGCAACCCCCTTTCCTCCAACAGATATAGCGTCTGATACCATAGTCAGGAGCTCTTCATCGGTCTCCACCTTTGGACCGCCCGCTATGATCACGGGGATAGGACAACCCTCCACGACTGTTTTGAAAGTATCCGGGCTGCCCGTGTAGTTTGTCTTTATCATGTCAGCGCCGAGCTCTGCTCCCACCCGCGCAGCATGTGCCACTACCTCAACGTCATATTGATCCTCCACCTTTGCGCCTCTTGGGTACATCATCGCAAGCAGTGGCATTCCCCAGTAGGTGCACCTCTCAGCAACATTGCCGAGCTTTTGAAGCTGGTTGGCTTCTGTATCAGACCCAACGTTTATATGCACGCTGACAGAATCAGCTCCGACCTTCAGCGCCTCTTCAACAGAGCAGACGAGGACCTTATCATTGGGATCAGGGCCGAGCGATGTTGATGCGCTCATGTGGACAATCAACCCTATGTCCCTTCCGTATCCACGATGGCCGTGTGGGACCATTCCCTTTTGCATAAGAACGGCATTTGCACCACCAGCGGCGACCTTGTTAACCATATCAGCGAGGTTCACGAGCCCTTTCACCGGTCCTATTGATATTCCGTGATCCATGGGTATGATCACGATATTTCCACTGTCGCGGTTTGTTATTCTTTCAAGCCTTACCATTTTTCCAGTTTGCATTACGGTCACTCTCCGTTATGGACAGTTAGTGTGTCACAGTGTTACAATGTAACATAGTATCCTTTATAAACTTTTTTACGTGACCACCGCGCGGGGACATCCATTGTTAAACATCCGTTACTAACGACGTTACACATTCGTTATAATATATGACCTTACGACTTCTTGACTCGTCTCAGGTAACTCTTAATAGTTTGAATGATGGATTGCTTAAATGAAAAAAAATGAAAATCGGCGTTCTAGGACCTGAAGGCACCAACACTGAAACGGCAGCATTGCGCCTCGGCTACACTGAAGATCAACTTCGTTATTACATCACTATCGAAGAAGCGGCCAACGATATTATCAACGGTACAATTGACTGTGGCGTCTTGCCGCTTGAAAACTCTATAGAGGGATCAGTCGGCGCAACGCTAGATTTACTTCTACATCTAGACGTTCAGATCGTAAAAGAGATCGTAATACCAATACATCACAGCTTAGCCGCTCTGCAGGGTGCAGATATCGAGGTTATTTACTCTCATTGGCAGGCAATTGCCCAGTGCAGCAAATTTTCGCGTACGTTTGGCAAAGAGGTGATAGCGGTCAGCAGCACGTCAAACGCAGCACGGATCGCGTCTCAGGACAGACGAGCGGCTGCTATAACATCGTACAATGCTGCACACCGTTATGGGCTACAGGTCCTCAGAGAGGATATACAAGATTTTAAAGACAATTTCACGCGGTTTATCGTAATCGCTCAAGAGGGTTCAGTAAGGGACAAGACGCAGAAGTATAAAACATCGGTGGTTATAAAACTCACAAGCAATAAGCCTGGAGCGCTCTATGAAGCGCTCTATGGATTTGCGAGGCGACAAATAAACCTCACAAAAATTGAGTCTCGCCCCACCAAGAAAGCTCTCGGGGACTACCTCTTTTACATCGATATGGAGGGACACTTCCAGGATGAGACCATCAGAGAGACGTTAGATGAGCTGCGGCCTCAAGTTCAGATGCTCAAAGTCCTCGGATCTTATTCCTCTGAAACGCATTTGACACATTAGAAGTTACTGCGAGATGAAACGATGACATCTGGAAGAGCCCTTTTGCTCGGTGCGTTAATAGGATCGGTGGCAGTAACTCTCGTTGCGGTACTCGTGTTCAGAGTATATTTCTTGTTCCTGTTTCTCCCTATCCTTCCCTTCCTGTTCAGGAGCCGTAGCAGAGTGAGAGAGGTGAAACGCTGCACTTCGTGTAACTGGTACACTGATGATACGAACTATAATTTCTGCCCCTGCGATGGGACGCCGCTTACGTACGAGCAACCCGGTTAATGAGGTACGGTAGAATGAAGCTCTTATCCACAGACGTAGATAACACGATCACTGGTGACCGAAATTCGTACAGACGGCTCATTGACATTCTGCTGAAACACCAGCAGACCATACGACTCGTTTACGTCACCGGGCGCTGTAAAGTACAGATGTTTGAAATAATGTCCGATGAAAATCTGCTCGAGCCTGAATGCATGATATGCAACATTGGTACAGACATCTATACGAAACCTGACTATCGGAGGGATGATGCGTGGGCCGAGTACATAGACTACAACTGGGACAGACTTGATGTCGCGCGCGCGTTAACGTCAGTTCCCAACCTGTTTGAACAGTCACGGCAGTTTGAATTCAAGCAAAGCTACCATCTTTTTCACGGCGCTGAGACCATAATTCCCCAGATTCGTCGAACGCTCGACGAGATTGGGATTGCACACACTATCTGTTATTCGAGTGGGGTGGATCTCGACATCATCCCCGCACGCGCAGGCAAGGGAAAGGCTGTAGATTATGTGAGAAAGAAGTTCAGCATCGATAAAAAGCGCGTCTTAGCCGCTGGTGATAGTGGAAACGATATTGAGTTGCTGTCGATGGGATTCAAGAGCGTCGTCGTTGGAAACCACAAGTCAGAACTTAAAGTTGAGAAGCTTCCGGCAAACGTGTTCTGGGCCAAGCAGAATTACGCAGCTGGAATCATTGAGGGAATGTTACATTATCATTTCATTCCTCGTGCGCGCGATTCTGGATAGAACAAGCGGCGCGGGCTTGATGCACTCCAATGAAAGCAGGACGTTTCCGTGCGCTCGTAGTGGCATTGACAAGAGAAAATAAACGTACAAAGCGGCTCAATTCCAGCGGAAGAAAGACTTTGTATAAAAAGTGTAGCATCAAGCAACCTGCTTACGTCTTGTCCATATTGAAAGTTCGTCTGCTCTTCTTTTAGAATGTGCCTTATACGTCCAGCAGACCAGCAACTAGCATTAATGTAAATAATTAGCTACGGCGTACGACTAAAGAAAAACAAAGAAAAGCAGATTATTACATCGGCTTTTCCTTAACTTCTGCACCTGCACGTGCAGCAGCTCGTGCTATCAGTATCGTAGCTATTACAGCCAGAATCGTTACTACAATTGCATAAGTAAGCAAGCCCGGGATACTGTCTGATGTACCTAAAACTGCCTTCACAATAGCTTGTATCGCCGAATTCCACGCGAGCGCCGCCACCAATCCAAACGCAACAGTAATTAAAGTGAGCATAGCCGAGAGCATCTCTTGTTTCAATGTCATGGTTTCACCTCCCTACAATAGTCGATTTTTATGGTTAATAGAATTTGTGAAATGCGTCGATTTTTTATGCACAGCTTAAATGGTTCACAGCTGCGTGCGCACTCCTCTATATGTTGCTCACGTGGCTGTCAATTTATATACGTTTTAATCGATTTATGTAGGTGTACGATACTGTTTGTGTAAGAGAGTGTACTTAGTATACACTCAAGGCGTAGCGTGCGATGGAATTGGAACAATCAAAGATGAACGAACGGTAGCACCACTCGTCCAAGCATTAACAGATGAAGACCCTGAAATTCGACTGATAGCACAATTATCGCTCG
>CAZKZX010000043.1:0-10403 GCA_964557335.1 uncultured Methanomicrobia archaeon
CCTCGTGCCGCTTGAATAATCGCGTTAGCTTCAGCATGGACGCTCACACAGAGCTCATACCGCTCCCCTTTTGGCACATTGAGTCGCTCCCGTTCGCATCCAAAATTCAAGCAGTGCGGTTCTCCCCTCGCAGCACCATTATACCCTGTAGAGAGGATGTGGTCACCCTTTGACACGATTATCGCTCCATACTGTCTTCTTATGCATGTAGACCTTAGGGAGACAGTCTTCGCTAAAGTCATGTAATATTCGTCTTTAGAGATCCTGTTTTTAAGGCTCTTTGCTTTTCCTGAAATAGCAGCCATCTGTTTGC
Source organism: uncultured Methanomicrobia archaeon (assembly GCA_964557335.1). GTDB lineage: Archaea > Halobacteriota > Bog-38 > Methanoflorentales > Methanoflorentaceae > DASPRZ01. Next base: position 314 of record CAZKZX010000043.1, read on the forward strand.
TTTAGTTATTTCTTTTACGATGCGGGTTGAAAATTAATACACTAGTTTCGGTGATATTTACATTTATATTTACCGGCATAAATTTTAAAAAGTTTTTCAGCTTTTAGTTCGAATCTCTTATCTATGATCACAGTTATAGTAGGGGTATCAGAAACGGGTATTAACAACATGCAAAATGAGGAGCTAGGCATTAAAGTCTTGTGTGCAGGAAACTATCTGATGGCGGATGATGGCGTCGGGATCCATATTCTCGAAAAGCTCGAGAACCTAAAACCTGTTGGGGTAGAGTTGATAAATGCTGGCGTAGGTGGCCTCGTTATTCTCGACCTTATTGAGGGGGCAGAAGACGTTATTATTGTTGATGCAGTTAGAGGTGGAGGAGGTGAACCTGGGTCAATTTATAGGTTCACTGATAAAGAACTCCCACCACCGAATCTTTTTATGATGTCATTGCACGACTTAAGCCTAGTGGATACCTTACGACTCGGGCGGGAGATACAACCCGAGCTAATGCCAAAAGAGATAACGATAATAGGCATCGAAGTGGAGAAGGTCGAAGGCATATGCACGGAACTGTCGCCTAAAGTTGAAAAAGCTGTCGACAAAGCTGTAACTGTGATCTTTGATGAGATCGACAGATTTAGAGGAATGATGGCGCATCGTCAGAAAACTGAGTAAAAATAATATATTCAAGTGCTCATAAGGGAAGAGAGGTAACAAACATGGCGAAACCTATATTAATGGATTTCTACGCAGATTGGTGCGGCCCTTGTAAAATACAAGACCCGATACTCGAAAAGCTTAAGGAAAAATTCGAACATCAAGTAGATTTCAAGAAGATTGATGTTGACGATAATTTACAGCTTGCTAGCAAATATGGAATAAGAGTTGTTCCAACATTAATTTTAGAGTGTAATGGGAAGATAGTGGAACATTATATTGGTGTTACAAGACCAGAAGTATTGGAAGCTGATTTAAACAAAGCGGTTGAATCCTGTAAGTGAGAGAAAAACATTGATTGAAAAGCTGTTAAAAATTGGCTCTTCTCGCTGACGATTTCAGTACGCATTTGTTACGGTCTGTTTTTGCAAATGTGTACTGAAGCATGTGTACTGAAGCTATTAACTTAATTGCACTTTCTTGTTATTTTTTGTAATTCATCGATCAGCGTTATAGCGATATTCAGTGATGGTCTCGTTCCTGAGAATTGCTCATAGCTCGTAATATCTTTTTGCGAATAGTTGTACTGATGAGAATAACATAATATAAAACAGTTAGTTAAGTATAGCGGGGAGTGGATTTGAACCACTGATCTACGGGTTATGAGCCCGTCGGGATCTCCTGACTACCCCACCCCGCTAATTTCATTCCATTATTGTATTGATCGTTTATAAATATGACCATGAATAGAGCGTTTCCATTACATCTGCACTTTTACAACTAAAAGGGCTAAAATTCGTTTAGATACCGTTGCTATCCTAATTTTATTAGGCGACGTTACGACTGTGCTGCTTTCCTGACTCTTACCGTTCACGCGAATATGTAATGAAAAATTGCGTTGTGTGTTACAAAGCTATAATAATTTGAATGATATAGCAATTGAATACAAACTCCCAAACGGACATGCAATTTTTCGTTACCATTCGGTATATAGGAAGGAGATTCAGTTGGCTAAAAAAAGACTTATTGTGGCAGTTAGGAGCGGAGCGTACGACCCAGATATTGCTTTGCACGAGATTCCGTTATGCTTCGAAAACGAAGAAGGAGCTCGACGTGCGATGGAGAACTTAGTAAATGAACTTAGTGGCGTCGCGAATTTGGAGTTAATGGTGGTCAATCAAACAATGGTAAGTATAAGATACAACGCATTCGGTCGATATGACGAGACTGGGGACTTCCCGAGGTTGTATCCGATGCAAAAAGATATGCTCCACGGATACGTTATACAGGTAGATTTCCCAGATGACATTGCGGTAAGGAAGATTATACATCGCGCAATTCAGAAGTTTAATTTGGCTATAATTGATGAAGGAGACCCGGAAGACAAAGTTCTTGAATTTATCGCATAAACGATTTTGAGATTACCCACGTAACGAGTTGTTTAGAATTAATACTTAGCTTAGCTTATACTTGGTTTAAATAGAATAGCCGAGAACCATCGATTAAGATTTTCGCGGTTAGTGTTTCCATCTGTCAGAGATTGTCTAAATCCCGAGTTAACCTATAATCTCGTGCAAGCCACAACAGCTCTTAGTATGTATAACTGTCCGGTCTGCTGTCGATATTATCTTATTCAAAAGCTATCTCACTGTTTAGTTCCGTTGTGATACCTGTATGTGATTTATTGGATTTTTTACTTCCGTTTGTTCCGAGGACTTTAGATTCGCTGCAAATGTTGGGGTATTTATGGTGCAACACCAAAGTTATCACTGTTGTCCCGATTAATGCACAACGCTAACTAAATGTTTTTTCGTTGATTCTTACGTTCCGGAAACCAACATCGTGAAGCTTGTATTTTTAGTTTTAAAATAGCAAAGACGTTTGCTCTTTTCCGGAAACAAGTTTTGTTTGATATTATGATCGCGTAGTACAGATAGCGAGTTTAAAACCTGTCTGAGATCTAAAAATCTAATTACCCATTTAAAGGTCGATTTGCTTCTTGCTAGCAAAAATTATCGTAGTTACCGTTTACTGTAGGATGCTTTTAAAAATAAGTGAGTTCGTCTCTATTTTATAACAGCATAGCAAGTCAATGAAAAAGCGTTATGAGAAAAAGTATAATTATTTGCTGAAAATTAAGTAATTTAGAATGAAAGTAACAGTAGTGTGTTCCTCAGAAGATCCTGCTTCACGAAATATAAAGCAACGTCTTTTGGAAATGGCTAAGTGGAAAAAGAGGGACGGCAAATATACAAGCTATAGTTATTTGAATTTTGAAATGATAGAAGTGAAAGACAAGCTAATTTTTCAAGATTGTATTGACAGAAATGTTGAAACTGACCTCATCATCTTTGCTTCTCGTCACAAAAGCGTTACATCCCCTCGACCATTGTTAACTGCTCACTTTTCTGGCAACGTCGCCGAAGCAAAGTTTGGTGGCAACCCTCAAGAGCTGGCTTGCGCTGCACCTGGAGCCCTTAAATCACTTATGTATAATTTAAAGGCTTTTTCGAATGCTGAGATTGTTCTCGAAGCAACTCATCACGGCCCTTCAGATATTATTAAACCTTCCGTGTTTATAGAACTTGGTAGTTCAGAGGTTGAGTGGCGCAACCAAGAGATGGCAACGGCTGTAGCTAAAGCAATATTTGGACTTGATTTTGATCTATCATTTTCAAAGTGTCCAACAGCTGTAGGGTTCGGTGGCACTCATTATGCAATACGGCATACAGAACTGCTGTTCAGCTCCGATATATGTTTTGGGCACATTTTTCCGCTGTACCAACTTAAATATCTCAACAAAGAGCTGATACGCCGCGCATTCGAAAAATCAGACGGTGATTTTGCCTACTTTGATAGAAAGCGCATGGGAAAATTCAAAGGAAAAATTGAGTCGCTAATAAAAGACCTCGGCTATGAGGTGCTTAGATCGCACGATGTTAAGGAGCACGGCGGTTTACCGTGGAACAAGTATCTTACAGTAAGACAAGAAGTAAAAAAATACGAACTGGTCCGTATACGTAAAAATTTACGGGTGGGCGCTGCTTTACATAATAATATCTCTAATATTGCGGGAGGATTTCAGCTGAGTCCCGCTGCAATAGAACTGGCCGTTGTCCACGAGGCACAAAAGGTCGATAAAGATAGCGTGCGTAAACTGTTTGATTGCGATGCAGTGGTGTACTTGGAACGAAGTGATGGCTTTATAACGGACGTCTTAGCGGAGCCAAGCATAGACGTAAAGAACCTTATTAGTCGGTTACAAGATGGATGTATTGAAATACTAAAAGAACATTATGATATTGAATATTCGAACGATAAGTCAAACATATATATAATAGAAAATAAGTTTAACCCACAGCTTGCGGCAAAGCTTGGCGTTACTCCGGGACCGCTATTTGCGGAGCTTGCAAGAGGAAAGTCAATCTATATTGACGGAAAGTTGATTACGTCAAATGAAGTACACTTAAAAGTCAAGAGAGCTTTAAAATCAACTAAAAACTAAAAAAAGCCTATATGATGAAGTGAGATTTATGTCATGTGATTTGAGCTGGAGGTCGTAAAATGAAATCCATTATAGAAAGTGCGCTTGCGAGAGAGACAAAAAACGATAAAAGCGAAACTCCACAACACAGCTACACAGAAGATAAGGAACTGGAAGAGGTACTTAAAGAACTCCAAACTAACGTCATCGTCGTGGGATGTGGAGGAGCGGGTTCTAACACTGTGACACGAATGGAAGAAGAAGGAATTCAAGGAGCAGACTTAATTGCCCTCAATACTGATGCTCAACATCTTATAGGCACGAAATCGCATAAAAAGATCCTTATAGGGCGCCAGCGAACTCGTGGTCTCGGAGCCGGATCACTTCCACAGATTGGTGAAGAAGCTGCAATGGAAAGCCAAGATGAGATACGCGAGAGCGTATCTGGTGCTGATATGGTGTTTATCACAGCTGGTCTTGGCGGCGGGACCGGCACAGGAGCTGCCCCTGTAGTCGCTGAAGCGTCTCGAGATGCGGGAGCGCTTACGATAGCGGTGGTCACTCTGCCTTTTGGTGTCGAGGGGATGGTCAGACGTGCTAATGCAGAAGCAGGGCTCGAGCGTCTCCGTGATGTTACAGATACAGTAATTGTTGTTCCAAATGATAGGCTTCTCGAAGTAGTTCCAAGATTGCCACTGCAAGCTGCTTTTAAAGTCTCTGATGAAGTTTTGATGCGCGCAGTAAAAGGAATAACTGAACTCATAACAAAGCCTGGGCTCATAAATCTTGACTTTGCTGATGTCAGAACTGTCATGCAAAAAGGTGGCGTGGCAATGATAGGGCTGGGAGAATCTGATTCTGAAGATAAAGCGGTCGATTCCGTTAAAAAAGCTCTCAGGAGTCCACTGCTTGACGTCGATATCTCGGGGGCCACTGCTGCGTTGGTAAACGTTATAGGTGGTAATGATATGACGGTCGCGGAGGCTGAAGGGGTTGTACAGGAAGTGTACGAGCGTATTGATCCTGATGCACGTATAATCTGGGGAGCCCAAATTGACCCAGAGCTTGATCACACCGTAAGGACACTGTTGGTTGTTACAGGGGTTAAGTCACCTCAAATTTATGGCAAGAGTGATATCACTAGAAGCAAAGGAACTCAAAGATACGGCATAGACTTTGTGAAGTAGTAAGCGTCCATTTGAACTGGATACCCGCAAAACATTTTATATTAAGAACAGCAAAGTGAGTATCTAATCACATCTTATTAGGTGTAGTTATTCAATAATCGCTTTTTGTTAAGTTATAGTTATTTGGTGAATCGTGGATGGCTAAGAATGAGAGAAGCTCTATAACAAAGTCAAATAAGCAGGAAAAGTCAGATAAGCAGGACAAGACTGAAGATCCTTCTATCTGGCATAAAATAGAGCGCAGACTTCGTGAATATCAAAGAATATTAACACTTACTCGGAGGCCGTCCAGAGATGAGTTCTCAACAATTGCAAAAGTTGCTGCCATCGGCATAATTGTAATTGGTTTTGCGGGATTCGCAATCTATCTTGGCATGGTGACTGTACCACAAAATCTTGGGATAAAGAATGCAACGACATCAACGCAAAACGTGACTGCCCCCTCTGAAAATACGACATCGCAAGTTATGACAAACGCTACTGTCAAAGCCACGCCAAGCAATGTTACTGGCCTAGTAGAGGGTCCGGGATAGCCAACCTAATTAACAACTTTATCAACGCATTATAAGGGGCATTGACGTGTCTGAAGAAAAACACAAAGAGATCGAATCGTCAATTTATGCGATAAAAACAACAGCAAATCAAGAGCGTGCAGTGGCCAATCTACTCGCACTTGCAGCTAAAAAGGAGAACTACGATATAAGGGCGATACTTGTACCGGATGAACTAAAAGGCTATGTTCTTGTGGAAACCACCGCGCAAGCCCTCTTAGAACAGGCAATTCAGGGAATACCGCATGCACGAGGGGTAGTAAAAGGAAGGACTGACTTTGCCGAAGTCGAACACTTTCTAACACCAAAACCGGCAATTGCCGGAATTGAAGAGGGCAACATCGTCGAGCTAGTTGCAGGACCATTTAAAGGTGAAAGAGCTCGAGTAAAGCGCATTGATGATCGCCGTGAGGAGATCACAGTGGAGCTTTTTGAAGCGATGGTCCCAATACCGATCACAGTAAGGGGAGATCACGCAAGAGTGTTGAGTAAGGAGGAAAGAGAATAAATGGCTGACGTCGTGCAGGTGCTAGTGCCTGGTGGGAAAGCAACTCCTGGACCGCCGATTGGACCTTCTTTAGGGCCGCTGGGCATAAATGTGAAAAAAGTGGTAGATGATATTAACTCCAAAACGGCATCATATAACGGAATGATGGTGCCGGTGACGATTTTCGTAGATGACAGCAAAAATGTTACCCTTGAAGTTGGGATCCCTCCGACATCAGCGCTGGTACTGATGGAGGCGGGGGTAGAGAAAGGTTCCTCTGCAGGAGAGGTTGTCGGTAATCTCACAATCGAACAAGCAGTTAAAATAGCGCATATGAAGCAAGACAAATCGTTGTCTTATGAACTGAAAAACACTGTAAAGGAAGTGTTAGGTACATGCATCTCGATGGGCATAACTGTAGATGAAAAAACACCAAAAGCCATTCAAAGGGCAATAGACGAAGGAGTCTACGATAGTCAATTTGAAGGCCAACTCGTTGACTCGTAGAAAGATTAAAGTAAACCTTTACCAATTGGTGAGTTAGACCGTAGGAGATCATTCTAGTGGTCGACATACTACGGAGGTATGCATGGTAAATGAAAAGATATTAAATGCAGTAATTCAAGCCATTGAATCGGCGCCAAAGAGAAAGTTTTCAGAGAGCGTCGATTTAGCAATAAACCTTAAAAATATTGACTTGAGTCAGCCAAAGAATAGAATTAACGAAGCAATCCTGTTGCCGAACGGTCGTGGTAAATCGACCAAAGTAGCAGTTTTTGCAAAGGGTGACCTTGCGATTAAAGCTCAGAATGGAGGGGCTGATCTACTTATCTCCCCTGATGATATAAGCAAAATTGGCAGCGATAAAAAGCAGATGAGGGCTCTTTCGAGAGGTATTGATTTCTTCTTAGCAGAAGCTCCACTTATGCCCTCGATCGGTAAAAGCTTTGGACCGATTCTGGGACCAAAGGGCAAAATGCCCGATCCTATTCCGTCAACCGCTGACCCTGCGCCTATTATTGATCGCCTCAAGAGGACGACGAAGGTACGATCTAAAGACAAAATAACTTTTCATGCGCTAGTTGGAAACATTCATATGCTCCCTGATGAAATTGCAGCGAACGTAGAGGCTGTGATAAGTACGATTGAATCAAAGCTTGAAAAGGGCACTCAGAACATTAGCTCGATATTTGTGAAGACTACAATGGGACCTGCTGTGAGGGTGATATAGTATGGGATTTGCTTATAGCGTTCATCGGCCTGCTTGGAAAGATAGTGAAGTGGCAGAAATAAGAGACAATATCACAGGACATACAGTTTTCGCAGTAGTTAGCATACAAGGTATCCCTGCGCGACAATTTCAGAAGATAAGGGCTGAACTCAGAGGAGTCGCAAAATTGAAGGTTGCGAGAAACAAGCTTATCGATCTGGCTTTTAAAGAAAGTAGTGAAGGTGCGGTTGAACTATTTAAAAGTGTTAAAGGACAAACTGCTCTTGTTTTTACTAATGAAAATCCTTTTAAACTCTTTCAACTGCTTGAAAAGAGTAAAACTCCTGCTCCTGCTAAGAGAGGAGATCTAGCTCCTCAGGATATTGTAATAGAGAAGGGACCTACGAACTTTAGGCCTGGGCCAATAGTTGGAGAACTTCAGAACGTGGGAGTCCCAGCTGCGATAGAGAAAGGAAAAGTTATAATTCGCGAGAACAAGGTGATAGTGAAGAGGGGAGAGAAAATCAGCCCAAGAATTGCTGATGTTCTTCAGAGGCTTGAAATTAACCCAATGGAGGTTGGTTTGTATGTCCGTGCTGCCTATGATGGTATTACCATTTACACGTCGAAGGATCTCGCAATAGATATAACAGCATATCTCGATCAGTTTGTGCAGGCAGCATCGAATGCGTTTCACTTAGCAATGGATATAGAGTATCCGACCGAAATGACTATCAAACCTCTCCTGCAGAAAGGTTTGTTAGAAGCGAGAGGTCTCGCTGTGAACGCAGAAATATTCGAGCCAGATGTGATGGATATTCTCCTCTTAAAGAGTCACAATGAGGCGCTTGTAATAGTCATGCTGCTTCCTGACAAGGCACTAGATGAAGAACTTAAGGTTCTAAAAGGGCAATCAGGAGCAGTTGCTGTTTCAACCGCAGGGCCTCCAAAAGCAGAAGAAAAGATTGAAGTGGAAGGGGAAAAAGAGGAGGAACCGGACGTTTCTGGCTTGGGAGCGCTGTTTGAATAAATTGGAGCTAATAAATTAAAAAAGGTGAAACTAGAAATGGAATACGTATATGCAGCACTTATGCTACACGCTACAAGTAAGGAAGTAACTGAGGATGGTATCTCTAAGGTTCTTACTGCTGCTGGAGCTAAAGTAAATAAGGCAAGAGTGAAGGCACTTGTTGCAGCGCTTGAAGGAATCGACATTGATGAAGCGATCTCAAAGGCAACTTTTGCCCCGGTCGCTGCCCCGGCGGCTACCGCGGTCGCTGCTCCAACAACGACGGAAGTGCAAGAAGAGAAAAAAGAGGAAGAAGTATCTAAAGAAGAGGAAGAAGAAACTGGAATGGAAGGACTCGGCGCCTTGTTCGGTTAATAAAAGAGCTCTCAGCTCTTTTTTATTTATTTAAAACATCGCTAATGGTGTCGATTTTTTATTTAAAGTTTAGACCTTATCGAGTGCTAACGCCATAATCTGTTCTGCTTATTTGAAAACGAGACTCAAAGAAAAGGAGCGCTGCGACCGATAGTGACCGGAGCTAGAAATAAGAATCTTGTTGAATTTGTAGGCGATTTCACACTTTTTTCTCGCGTAGTGCAATTGTTACGATGTGAAACGAAAGTGTGAAGTTGCAAAGTGCTTGCCCGATAATCACCTTACTCTAGCTTCTTTAAGAGATCTAAGCAATTTTTTGGAGCATAGGCAAAAGCATCATTATTCCAAAAGCCATATAAGTCAGTGCTTTTCGAAATTGCTCGAATTCTGTCGGCCCAATAGCTTATTTCGTCCTGCGAGTAATTATCCAATTGACCTCCTCGTCCGTGCCATCTTATATATGCAAAATTGGTATACACTGTATAATTTTTATCAAACTGCGATCCGAGCATAACGAGTGTCGCATTGTATTTGTTTAGAAGCTTAAAGATACCATAGTCAAACCACGACTTATCTCGAAACTCGAACGCAACTCGAATATCAGGAAGTACAGAAAGAAAGCTCTCTAATCTTCTTACATCTTTAGAAAAATTTGACGGAAGCTGAACGAGTAAGGGTCCAAGCTTAGTACCAAGTCTATAACAAACGTCTAAAAAGTTTTCAAGCAACCTGCTTACTCCCTGTAGCTTTTTCATATGGGTTATACTTCTGTTCATTTTTATGGTAAAAAGAAAATAGTCAGGCGTTCGTTCGAACCAGCTTTCTAACATTTGTGCAGTCGGAAACCTATAGAAGGTCATATTTACTTCGACACAGTTAAAAAATTTTGCATAGTGCTCCAAGTAGTGTTGAGGACTTACACCTTTATAGAAAAGGTCTCTCCAATGGTCATAGCTCCACCCACTACAGCCGAGCCGTATCTTTCCCATAGTATACAAAATTCCTAGACAAGTTTTTACCACTTCGAATAAATAATGTGCTTTTATTCTCTAAACAGCATTTTTTGAGTTTAGTAATTATAATTAAATTGAAAATTTAGCTTTATTATTACCAAGACTTAATTAGTA
>CAZKZX010000044.1:0-10339 GCA_964557335.1 uncultured Methanomicrobia archaeon
ATGTTCATTTTAATGACCCTTCGAGCCATTATCCCGTTAATTACACCGATAATCGCTGATAATATTAGAGCGATAATTGGCGCTGCTATCTCAACGTTGTAGTTCTTTGCAACTGCAAGACCGAGCAAGACTGCCACGATGCCTGCGCCGATTGAAAGCAGACCTATAGACGGCACGCCAGTACCAAGTCCGTAACTCGCAACCCTTCTTACCGCATCTGCACCCCAGAACACTGCAAATACTGCCCCTATTGCACCTAGGAATGAGAACCACGCCGTACCAGATGCGTTGTTTAACCCTGTGGCAAGGTAAATGAAGACAAGTCCGCCTACAATACCGAGTACCAAGAGCTGGTTAGGGGGTATGTCATTTTCAGCCATTTTTTAACCTCCCAACATAGTTGTTATGAGCAATGCAAACAGCCCGCCGACTAATGAGACGACTAAGCTTGCTATTACCGATCGCGGGACGCGCTTGAACTTGGGGTCGTGGAATCCTTCAATTGTTCCGCCTATGTTGTACGATGCCATAACTGCATTCAAGAAGAATATTCCTATGGCAAATGCCGCTGCAAGCGAAATGTAATTCGCGGTGTATAACGGAGCCGCGCCCGGCACAGTGTTTAAGAGTGGAATCTTCTTGTAAGCTTCGGCGAGTCCAAAGTAAACGAGCGCACCACCGAACCCTGCAATTAAGCCACCCAGTATGCCGCTTATAAAGCTCACCATTGGCGACCCGTGACCCTCAGTGCCTCGAGAGACATAGAGGTCTTGTCGCCACTTAGTTATGGGGTCGTATTTTATCTTAGCTGATACTAACGGTACTCCTGCCCCGTAAACGTACATCACGTTGGCGATAAAAGCGAGAATTGAGATCATCAACGCAGCACTCACTCCACCCATTATAATGGTAAAAGCGAAGTTACCAGGCATGACGGAGTATGCTGTACCGGCACCTATAAGCCCGGTTAGGCCAGCCGCTGCTGCAAGCATTGTGGTACCTGTACCGACACCTGTTGCTTGTGACATCGCTGCTGGAGCGCCCCCTACTGGTATAAAATGCACGCCAACACCGATTAAGATCCCACCTAGGGTGATGTAAAACCAAAATATCAGGTCAAACATTTAGCATCACTCCGACTCCTCTTTATACGTTCCGTACCTGTTTCGTGAGTACCGTTCAAGGTAGATGTTCATGACTATGAACACTACGATAATCACTACTCCTGCGACGGGCGACCACCAGTCCTTTACCACGACTTCTTTCCAGAAGTGCAGGTAAACGACAAGGCCGAAGCCAAGACCCGTGAGCGGGCCCCCGAACTTCGAACAGAACCACGCGCAGTCAATTGAGTTTCTGAGACCAGATTCGGCTTTTCGTACAACGCTCCCTGAATGGGCGGCGTTGACCCCCGAACCATACGGTCTGTCTTGGTAATACCTGTCAGTGCCGAGGTGAACGTCACCTACTGCTGACCCTACACCACCTAGCGCCACTCCCCATATAAACGCTAACACTACAAAGGGGAATGGGCTCAATTTTTGTTCTATCAATACCCATGTTAACAATAACACGCTAAAGTTCGCTATAAAGCCGTGCGCCATCAACACAGGCGTGTGCGTTCTGAGAATGTCCAAGTATATGGGCTGTCCAAATCTCGATTGACTTGCTAGTCTGCCCATATAGGACGTTGTTGCGTACACGCCATGTATAAGTGATGTGACAAAAGCACCGGCAATTAGAGCGAAGAATACGCCGATCAAGCTGTAATTTTTGGTTACAGTTAAGACCGACAACGCTGTGGCGGCTCCCATTGCTGCATAGAAGGGATAAGACGCCGGTTCTCCAGATATTGCTTTGTTGTACAACCTGTGCAAGTACCCCATCTGGGGCGCCAGCTGTACTTGAGAGTTTGGATTACTTTGAGAACCCACATCAGATTCAAGATCCTCAGCTATTCCAGCAATAAGGGCTGCTCCGCCAACTAGCGCTAAAGCGCCTAATTCTACCATCATTTGCGGATCCATTTAACCTCCTCCGTTGTATGGTAAATGGCTATACAGCCCAGATCTCTTGTCAACTTATCTGACGAACCCGAGAAGTTATTAGCGGTCTCTGGGATTAAATTCGGTTAAAACGGTCTAAATTGGGATTATTTGGGTTCGTAAGATTACTAATAATTGATTAATAATACTATTTAAAATTATTCATAAAACAAATCGAATACAACAAGATACGCGGAAAACACGTTAAAAAAATCGTTTTTAGAGCGCTTTTAGTCTTTTTATAACTTTCTTACGTTTTTCCACGGGCATAAATGAACCTTTATGATTATCCTCCATTTTATTGGGGAAAGAATTATTAACATGTTTTTCAGCTGTCATCGATGACTGCAATCCATTATTTTATGATGGTGTTATCAGCAAAGAACACGTAATAATTTGATACTGTTAAGACAGCTTACGTTCTTAGACTCTATCAGTCTTTGTCATCGTAACGCAAGTGAATCTAGGTATTTGAATACCGCGATCAATGCGTGACATTCGAGCCGGCCTGCTGTAGTCTATTAGCTTTACGCGCTTTAGAGCGTATATGATAGCTATCACACAGCTGCATTGCGAACTGCTGCGAAAAAATTTTTGCTGGTCAATTAGCTTAGGGTCGTGTAAAGTGTATCTCTAATTCTTGGGCGTCGTCCAATGTCTTCAATTATCCTAATGAACTCTTCTGGTGCAAGATTCTGCCCTGTTGTCACTCCTGCGCTCCTTGATATGTTCTCCTCCATCAACGTGCCTCCGAGGTCATTTGCCCCACAACAGAGCGCGATTTGTGCAAATTTCGTGCCGAGTTTGACCCACGAGACCTGAATGTGTGGAATGTTATCTAGATACATCCTTCCGAGAGCGTATACGAGTAAATCTTCTCGTCCAGTAGCTCCGGGCCGTGCGAGACCGGCACGAAATATCGGTGTGTTGTAGTGTATAAACGTTAGTGGGACAAATTCTGTGAACCCTCCTGTTAAATCCTGTATCTCCCGCAACAACTTTAAGTGATTAACGAGATCGTTATGTGTTTCAACGTGCCCGTACATCATCGTGCACGTTGTTGGAATGCCTATTTTGTGAGCGTTAATGACGATGTACTTCCACGTTTCCGTGTTTATTTTTTGGGGACAAATCTTCTTCCGCACATCATCAACTAATATTTCTGCCGCCGTACCCGGCATTGAATCGAGCCCGGCATCTTTTAACATCCGTAACATCTCTACATAAGGTATGCCGAGCTTGTCAGCTCCATACGCCACTTCAGATGGTGAAAACCCGTGTATGTGCATATCGGGGATGGCTTTCTTGATCTCTCTTACAATGTCTACATACGTGTTTCCATCAATTTTCGGGTGGAGACCGCTGAATATGCCCACTTCTGTCGCGCCAAGCGCTTTTGCTTCGACAGCTTTTTTAACAATCTCATCTACTGTGAGAAAATATGCTTCTGGATCTGTCTCCTTTCTGCTGAATGCGCAAAATCCGCACGAGCCGATGCATATGTTTGTGAAGTTTATGTTTCTGTTTATCAAGTAGGTCACGTCGTCGCCTACACGCTGGTGTCTTATCGAATCTGCAGCTGCGATTACTGCGTGTAGTTCGGACCCCTTTACATTTAGCAATTCCAAGGCATCCTTTTCATCGAGCCGGTTGTTGCTCTTTGCTCTCTCCAAGACGCTGGCAACTGACGAGTCAAGCTCTTTTTCTAGAAACACTAAAACTCCCCTGAACTAATAAAGCAGAACGTAATAAGTTGAACATCTATGCAACTTTTGATTCCTTATAATTATCTGACGAATCGCTCTACGCGTACCGGATCGATCGTCGCGTCGATTATATAATCGAACGGAATAGCAGAGCTCCACCCCGCCTTGTCGAACATATTCATAAAAGAGATTCCAATTATAGAACCTTCCTCCGCTAAAATGTTCTTGACAAACAGATTGACGTCGTCAGAGCTTACCGGAGAAATTGGCATTGAAAGACCTCCCAGAACAACGACCACTTTCGCGGTCTGAACGGAAATAGAATCACCAAATTGTATTCCGACATTATTTACTGAAATGACCTCCATTGCGGACTTTAGATCGATAACTGGCACATATACTTGCTTTAAATTTAAGCTTCTTATCGCATATGAGAGCAGTTCGATAAAAGGCGTACAGACTCCTGGGAGTCCTATATACAGTATTATGTCTTCATTACCGATCTGTAGCTTTTCTATGATGTCCTTAAAAGGTCGTGTAATTCCAGCGACACCCTTCGAAGTTTCAATTATCTCCTTTTGCATACGTTGATCCACCCACTATCTATTACTTAGACGTATAGACTTACTTAGTTACGATAAATGTATACATTTTGGTCCCTTCTTAAATACGCGAAGTGCATCTTATTTTTACAATTCTTACGCTTGTACCTTAAAAACTCGTAATCTGATAGCAAAAGCATTTGTGAGCAGCTAGAGCTTGTCCGTCTCTCGCTTTTTCAATTTGAGCTTTTTAAGGTCATTGGTTAAATTCATTTAGCAAAAAAATGAACTATCCTTCAAATTTGCAGTTTGTTGCTGTGGCGTTGTAGACTGTGACTTGCTGGCCATCCAACAAACGACGCAAACATTTGCTCTTAAAACAGAGTAGTTACGAACCGATAATTATATTAAAAAAAGTAGGGGGAGTGATTGATATCACTCCTTTGATTTTTCGTTTACTTTGGAGAGACGAGCGCTCTCTCACCCTGAGGCATGAATTCCCTAAGGGCGCCTTTTGCAAACTCTTTCCTTACGTTCTTGAAGTCAAACGACAGGCTGTCGTCACCGAAGCAGACTTTAACAAGTGGGCTTACGGCGAATGCATCACCGCGACCGATGTGTGCGGCCTTAGCGATGCCGGCGTAACCGCCCTGGTGACCGACGTTCATTGCGTAGTTCGGGTAGTTCGCACCACGCAGTTCATCCGGACTGCCCTCGTCGGATCTGACTGAGAACACGTTGGTTGAACCGCACTGGTCCTGCAGGTCGTAACCGTAGAACCCGAGTCTGCCCCACGCATCCTTGTGCAGGAGCATAGACAGATACCAGGCGCTCAGCCCAGCGTTGGAGTTCCCTGTTGCGATAGCTGCTGTGACACCGGATGCAGCTGCCAGTACCGTTGCCCTCTGTGAACCTCCGAAGTGGTCTTCAAGGGTGGTCGGATACTTCTCGTACTGCTCGATACCATAAAGGGTGACTTCAGTGGCGAGGTCGTTTACGACGTCCATAGTCTTGGGCGCCTTTCCGTCCGCTCCGTACTTCTTAGCGTAGTCCCATCCGTAGTAGGAGTAGTCATCCAGAATGTTATCAGTGTACGCAGCTGTAGCGTACTGGGTGAAACCTACACCGCCAGACATGTATGATCCGAGCCATATTTGGTCGTAGAGCATACAGCCCGCAGCGACAACTTCAAGCGCGACTTCTACCGGGTCGTCGGGCTTAATTCTGTCTTTCTGACAGATGTCGGCCATGAAGCCGAATGACAGACCACCAGGCTCGTTCGGACCACGGGCACGCCGTGCTGGCAGCATGTTCGCCATTTCTACGAGGCTCGCGTGCTTCGCTGCAAAGGCGAGGTCCGCAACCGCTGCTTCACCAGCGCACATGTTGTACGCGGCGATGAACGACATGCCGATCTGCATGGCAGACCATCTGCTGGAGTTACCGCCATCACAGGTCCTCGATACGATCGTCGGGATGTGGACTGCCTGCCACAGCGTCTTGCCGATAGCCTTCTTGAGCTGTTCGGCGTGTGCTTTGGGGAAGTTCTTGTTGATGTCAATGAGGAACGGTTTGTCTATTTCCGCAGCGAGGTCATCGTCTCCGGTGAATACCTTGACGTAACAGTCTGAGACAAGACCGGGGTGGGTTTCGACCATGTGTTCTTGTACAATGGCGGCACCGGGCATCGTGTGGTTGAGTGCCTCGAGGTAACCGTTGATGGTCTCAGGCGTTACCTCCTTACCGAGTCTCTTGGTGAGCGTCTCGTGGGCTTGGTCGAGGCCGACAATAACCGTCCTCCGTATTTCATCCCAGAACTGCTGCATCGCGGGGTTGTTGACGTAGTGCAGGTCATCGCCTTCACACATCACGCCGGTCGTCGAGACCTCATAGGGCATGAGCTGTCTTTGACCGAGCGTCATACCACCGAGGTGGACGTTAACGTTGTATGCAGGAATGCCGCGCTCCTTTGCGATCTTCGCTCCATATTCTTGGAACTCCCGCTTGTCCTTTGACTGCGTATAACCTATACGCTTGTAAGTTGTTTGGTTTGAAGTGGGATCCTCGACGAATTTCTTTTTCATCGCCTCTAAAAACATTTTTTCTGTTTTCTTCGTAGCCATTTTTTTCACCTCTTATTACATTGGCTTGAATCCCCACATGGTTCTCATTGTGTGAATTCTGTTGATGTAGTCGACCATCTCTTTATCCGCTCGTGCAGCGTCGCCGTCGACGCGGTAAATGGTCGTTCGCTTTTTCAACTCGCCGTCTGACATGGGCGTACCGACTTTAACAGCCTTGTCAAGCGGTCTTCCTACCTGGTCCTTAACTATATCCACTGATCCGTCTGCACCCATAACCGACCGCGCGAGCATGTCGAACATCATCCCGTTCTGGTCGAGTCTCAGCGAGTGCCCGTGCACCGTACAGCCTCGTACACCTGAACGGGCGGTGTCGAACGCCGCTGATTCTATGAGCTCCTTAGCGATCTTGTCGAGATCTCTCTCTCTGCACTCAATGATCTGCCTACCTGACAGCGTACCGGGGTCTACACCTCTCCACCGCTCTGACGCCATCCACGATCGCACATACGGCACCATCGGCGCGAAGTACATTGAGTCCGTGAATTGGACGTACCTAATACGGTCACCTGCTGCGGCGCCGTCTGTCGGCTTGACTAGCTCCCTCATGGGGTCCTTTGGCTCACCTATCTCAGAAAGTGGTGGGTGAGTGGACGGGTACGCCGATCCGGGTGTACGATGTCCAAGTATTGCTACGACATCGTTATCTGACACATCGCGGACCTTTTCCAACTTCACTGTTGGATCTAGTGCTTTTCGTCTATTCGCCGCTACGTTTGAAGTACCGGGGTAATTTATAGCCATTTTTTTCAACTCCTTTTTTGGGCGCGTTTGAAGTTATTGATACATTTAATGATCTCGTTCAGCTTATCCCGTGGGATAGTCTGACCACGAGTCACGTTGGTTACAATGCCAACAATCGTTCCTGCGGTTTGAACCTCTTCAGGCTTTGGCATGATCACTCGAGTTTTTATCCCTATTCGCGCAAAGTCCTCATAATCAACCTGCGCTTGACTCACGACAATTGCAGGGATATCCACAAATCGTAGAATATTCCTCGCTTTGTAAACGATGTGAGTCTTAACGCCTCCAAGGTGGATTATGGCAAGCTTATGGCGAGCCATTTGTTCGACTTCTTTGATTGAAAGGCCGAACTTAGGCCCAAGACCTCGGGCGCTCTCAGGGGCATCAGCGGGAACGCCGCTGCCTGCATTTAACACGAGTACGCCTACCTGAAAACCTTCATTTCTCAGGCCGTGGGTTATCTCGCATATCGGCTTCGTTATATGTCGCCGCCCTGGAGACATCGAGATTGCGATGATGTCAGGGATGCCAGTTTCGGAGATCGTGCCTCGTTGGGCAAGCCCTCCGCCTCTGCCAAGCCCCATTGATTCACGGCAATCTACGATGTGTGTCGCACGGCTGACTATAGGTGTCACCTCTTGAAGGGATAACACGAGCAGATCTGAGTCTTTGACTTCGGATCTACCATGCCGATAAGGTTTTTATCTTTGATTACACCCCACTTGGCATAATCAGTCTGCGTGGGACGCGTGCGGATATACAATCCCTGATTAATCTGGAAGCCACAAGGTAAAACTCTTTCACAAGCGGCTTTGATGTGATCAATCACGTCCTCATCTTCTAGTTCAAGCCAAATTCTTCCGACTTGTACTCCCAGTTCAATTTCCTCTCCTCCGAACGTGATGTGTTTCCTCGCCTCGTGTGGATTTGGAGTTCCCTTAGCTGGCCCTGATGGCACCGTTGACGCAAGACGCGGACCGTGTAAGATCACGCGCATTATGCCATCGATGCTCTGCAGCTCAACTATTAACTGCTGAACCGTTTCTGGATTTAATAGTCGTTGTGGAAATATCTCTATTTGGATAGGATTGTTTGAATCCGGGACTGTTGTAACCATTTTGTATCTTAACTCTCCCGCTTAGTTGGTTAATCTTATTTTACTCACATCTCCGCTGCTTTGGCAACAGCCGTAATTGGGTCTTTAAACTCGGGTAAGTCGCCGTACACTACACCTATTATCGCAGATGTTGCCTCTACTGAGAACATCTGGGTGCCTGCATCTATTGCTACAGCAGCAGCGACGCACGGAACTGCGAATCCCTTCGAGTGCCTCGTCACGATGTGGTTACCGTTGAATACTCCCGGACCACCGCCGCCGTAAATCGAGTGGCTGAAGAACGAGAATCCGACTGCGGTACCCATTACCTTACCGAAGTCACATGCTGGTAATCCCGTCACGTGTTCGATCAAGTCGTTAGTGTAGAGCAGCGTTGATGATACCCCTTGTGCAGCTCGTGCCGCACCGCAGTTCACAATTGTTGCAGCGAGTGTTGCTGATGCACAGTAAGCGTTCCACTTGGCCACGTCGTCCGTCTTATACGACTTGAATCCCGACGGCATCGTCTTATCGACCTTAATAACGCCGTCAGCTAATGCCTTATTGACCATTGAGTCAACGACCGTTCCTATTGTACCGCTTTGCCCGTTCTCCTTGACGAGAGAATAGGTAAGGTTGTTAGCGTTCAATCCTTGCATAGCCAGTCCGCAGAGTTGTAGTCTCTCGTTCCACCCGATTGCATCGCCCATTTCAACGACGCCCGTCTGTTCGAATATCGAAGAAAGCGCAGCGGAATTCATTGTTCGCTTGCCAGTAGCCGCAGCGACGTGGTTGACAGCCACATTTCTCAACGAATAACCGTAGCCCTCATCCTTCTGCGGAGTCTCGAGCATCGACTTTACGTTGCCGCCCTCATTATCGAGCGTCTGTGGGTACTGTCCCCAGATTGCTGCGTGTACCATGTCAGCGTTAAACATGTTGACGTTGAACATGGTAATGATGGTTTCAACCAATGCGCTGCTTGTGGCAGTCGTTCCCGCAACATACGTCGCTCCCCCTTCGAGGCGTGCAGTTGGCACTTGTGACATTAACTGCTTTCCTCCACCGAGAGGCTTTACGACGGTGTCGTCGCCATCTTTTACCCTGATGAGGTCTGCCATCTTGTCCGCGATAGCGCCTGCGTTGCCTACGAGGTCAAGGTTCAGCTCGCGGCCCATGATCATTCGACCTTTGCCGCCGACTGCTCCCGTCTTTAGTCCTTGCTCAATTCCTGCAAGGTTTACGGCTACGGTCCTCTTAGTGACGTTTATAATTTTTTTGATAGCCGCGTTTCTTAAGGGGCTCAGCGATTCGAGCGGAATGTTCGAACCAACCTTTTGGCCCATGTCGTTATAGATATCGACTTTGTCTGCATATTTTGCCATATTATCCCTCCTCGAGAATGGCAACTATACCGGAGCCACTAATTCTAACTGCACTAATCACTGATAAAAAAGCGAACACAACCCGTTACGAAAGATGTTATCGAGTTGCATTTGTTAACGTGCATAGCACATCCTCGGGTTAACTAAAGAAGCAACTTTATAGTTTATTAAACTTTGGTTCAAAATGCGCAGTTTTGCGCTTTGGTTTGTTTCTATATATTGCATTGAGATTTCGTTAAATAAAAGGCTATAAATTTATATTTTAATATTATTATAAAAATCATAAAACTGCGTTCCTTATATAGTCGTTTCGCTTTTGAGCTTAAGTGTTGCGATTTTGATCGAAGCTCTCAAAAGGTATATAAGCACAAAATATCATTGTGCGAGTGAGCATGAAGATACTAATCAGCCCTAAAAATGAAGCTGAGGCAGTAGAAGCGGTCAACGGAGGAGCTGATATCATCGATGTTAAAAACCCCTCTGAGGGTTCACTCGGAGCCAATTTTCCGTGGATTATACGAAGAATCCGAGAAATTGTGCCACGTTCAATTGACATATCGGCGACGTTAGGCGACTTTCCCCATCTCCCTGGTTCAGCTTCATTAGCCGCACTCGGCGCGGCTGTTTCTGGGACCAACTTCATAAAAATCGGCTTGTTGGGGTCAAAGACGTTTGACGAT
>CAZKZX010000045.1:0-10101 GCA_964557335.1 uncultured Methanomicrobia archaeon
ACTGCTATAGTAAAAATGGAAAAACAAGAATAAGGGAAGAGGAAGTCGTTGATGTTTTCAACCTGGTTCTTGATGAGATTCACGACGGCTTAAAAAACCTGAATCCGGAGAGATATTTTCAAATCCGCTTCGAGGATCTGAAAAAGACGGCTACTATCAAGATAGGAGGAGCAGAGTGAGATGGTCTATGCAGTCGTTAAAATGAGGGGCGTAGTTAAAACAAAACCGGATGTAAGACGAACGCTCGAGCTTTTGAATCTTGACAGAACCAATCATTGTGTGATAATTGAGGACAACGAGCATTTTCGCGGAATGCTCCAAAAAGTCAAAGATTATGTAGCCTGGGGAGAGATTAATACGGAGACTCTAACCATCTTGCTTTACAAACGTGGCATGCTTACGGGACGTAGGAAACTCACTGATGATTATCTGAAGCAGAACTCAGAATTTGAAGACATTAAGTCGCTCGCCCACGCTATAGTAGACGGGCGTGTTAACTTAAAATCTATCCCAAATCTAAGACCGGTTTTGAGGCTCCATCCCCCACGAAAAGGTCATAAAGGCATCAAAAAGCCCTTTCCAGAAGGAGTTCTCGGCTTTCATAGAACTATGATCAACGAGTTGCTCTTAAAGATGAGGTAGGCACGTGACAGGAAAAAACAAGACAAAAAAGTTTAGAGGCAGTCGAACGTGTGGCGGTGGTACACACAAGAACCGCAGAGGTGCCGGTAACCGAGGAGGAAGAGGGCACGCGGGTGGCTGCAAACACCACTTTGTGCGTGAAATGCTTCAAGGCAGAGGTTATGGCAATTTTGGATTTAAGAGGCCTCAAAAAGTGACGTATTCAGTTCGCATTGTAGATGTAGGGACTATAGATGAAAACGCCGATCGCCTCGTGGAACAAGGGCACGCGGAACTTCGTGATGACATTTATTATATCCAGCTCGATGTGGATAAAGTACTCGGAAGTGGCGCGGTAACTCGGAAGATGATGATAACGGCTAATAGCTTTTCCCAGAAAGCAATCCGTGCATTAGAGTCAGTTGGTGGCCGGGCGATACTTCCCGAATAATGTCACACATAACGCAAGGTGTATCAATCTAGTAATAACATTGACTGGTTTTTCTAACACATGAGCGAATTTAGCATAAAAGAGGCAGCAGAACCATTCTTGAAGAGACTACCTGCCGTCTCTAAACCCGTCGGACACGTCCATTTTAGGAAAAAGCTCGCGTGGACCGTTGGTGTGCTAGTTATATATTTCATATTAACAAATGTTATGATTTTTGGCTTGTCACCGCAGTCTCAGGATCTCTTCGGATTTTATCGTGCAATTATGGCAGGAAGCTCCGGATCCATACTGCAGCTCGGTATAGGCCCCATAGTAACAGCATCTATAATACTGCAACTCTTTAAGGGTGCCGACATTATCAAACTTGATACTAGTGATCCGCGCGATCAGGCCATCTATCAAGGCGTTCAGAAGCTCCTCATTTTTGTTATGATTTTCGTAGAAGCGGCACCGCAGGTACTTGGAGGGTATCTCGCACCTGATCCAGGCCTTGCCGCTTCCACCGGATTGGGGCTTGGTGCGATACGCTTAATAATTTTCGTACAAATCGCCATCGGCGGCGTACTAATATTGTTTTTAGATGAAATTGTGAGCAAATGGGGTGTTGGTTCTGGAGTAGGGATGTTTATAGTCGCAGGAGTTGCGCAAGGTCTCATCACTGGCACTATCAATTGGAATATTGAAGCAGCAACTGGTCTGGCAGCCGGCTTTATCCCACGACTCATTCAGATATTTAGTAGCGCATCTCTGCAACAGCTTTTAAGCAGCCAAGGACTTACGTTCCTTCTCATCCAAGGCGGGATACTGGCAGCAATCAGTACAGTTGCCATATTTGCAGTTGTTGTGTATGTTGAAAGCACTCGTATTGAGATTCCTTTAGCGCATAGTGCAGTGCGGGGAGCACGCGGAAGGTTCCCTGTTAAGCTTATCTATGCAAGTGTGCTGCCGATGATCTTAGTTCGCGCTTTACAAGCGAACGTCCAGATGATCGGGATATTGCTCTATAATGCTGGAGCCAGGTGGGTGGGAACGTTTGAAGGGAACAGGGCTACATCGGGTCTTATGTACTACTTAGCACCAATTAACAGTCCCAGCGACTGGTTACCTAGCCTCTCAGGCCATCCGTGGTACGACGTTTTGCTACGGTCGGGAATCGACATCACAGTAATGGTCGTAGGTGGCATCATCTTTGCCTTATTCTGGATCGAAACTTCTGGGATGGGACCGAAGGCAGTCGCAGAGCAGATACAAAATTCTGGGATGAGCATCCCAGGTTTCCGGCGAGATCCCAAAATAATTCAGAAGGTAATGACTCGATATATCCCAAAGGTAACTGTGATAGGTGGTGCTTTTGTCGGAATTCTAGCAGTCACTGCAAACTTCTTGGGAACAATTGGAAATGTTGGTGGGACATCGCTGCTACTAACTGTGAGCATCGTCTATAGGCTGTACGAGCAACTCGCCAATGAGCAGGTTATGGAAATGCATCCTATGCTGAGACGTTTCTTGGGGGCAGCGTAGTGGACGCGAGAGCTCTCAGATTAAGTTCGGGCTTTTGTGTTTTTAGTTAGACTTAGTTGTCTATAGTATTCAAAAAAAGTAACATCGACCCATCCAGAAAAAATGAGACGACTTGTTTATGAAGCAAATCTTTATTAAAATCTGATAAAAAAATCTAAATAGTTACGAATAGGATTACTGTTCGATATAATAGAACACGTGTAATTAGCTCTTGACCGGGAATTTATTGTAATAACATCATTCTTTCTTAAAGTTGTAGTAATGATTGGAGGCTGCTGCGAGTCTCAAACCTCGCAGATACTCTTCGAATTAACAGTC
This sequence comes from uncultured Methanomicrobia archaeon, assembly GCA_964557335.1. GTDB lineage: Archaea > Halobacteriota > Bog-38 > Methanoflorentales > Methanoflorentaceae > DASPRZ01. Next base: position 2,912 of record CAZKZX010000045.1, read on the forward strand.
ACGGGGAAAATTAGCGTGATATAATTGATGCGGTTAAGGTGATGCAATTTTAGTTCAGCGTTCAAATGATACGAACATGCTCATGAATGTGATGTAAGTAAAGCTGTTGAATTCGTTGTTGGTATCTCAAAGGTATCGAAATTATGAAAACTAACGTTGTCGCTAGTACACATCCGAGTGACGATCATCTAAGATAGTTTATCTAAATGCTTATTGTATTATAAAAATGCAAACAGATTCTTAATAAGTTGAAAGCGATACGCGCAACAATTTTTAACCGACCGCGCAGCGCAGTTAAAGTTGCAATAGATGGGCAAATTATTAAGGAAATGAGCAGCTGAGGTGAATAATGTTATGCCGAACGTCAAAATAACTCGAGCAGATCTTGATAGATATGAAGACGATTATGCTGTACTTATAGTCGAAGATGGAGCCACGGAAGAAGTTCATAAAGCGTTATTACCTGCAGGGTTGAAACCAGGCAGCAAACTAATTATATCGGTTGAATTTGATGAGAACGCCACCAAGGATGCAGAGAGTAAAGTGGATTGGCTATTAAAGGAGCTTAAGGCGAGAGGAGAGCGCCCAAATTCGAAACTACAATAGTTGGCTTTCAATCAGATAAGGATTAAAAACTTTTTTGGTGGTTATAAGTTAAACTTTATGAGGTGATAATTTGGCAACCGGATTTCTTCCTGGAGATTTTACCCCGCCTAAAGGGGAGCTTAACGTGGATATAACATCTAAAAAGCAAAAAATATTGATGTCGTTCTTTTCGAACTTCATCAATATATATTTCAATGAAAATGAGTTTGTTATAGATTTTGCCCAGCAACCTATACGAGAAGACGAAATGCCAACCATTAGGGTCTTTATGACTCCTAAACAGTTCGATAAACTTGTTGAAGCAACTACTAACGCATATAATGAGTTTTTATCAAAGCACGGTTTACAACCGTAAATTAATTAAAATAACTCGATATACATTAGTATTCATTATGTAGAACAGTGTTATCAGGGGGATCGAATGACTTGACATACATCATTATACTGACGGGGGTTCCTGCTAGCGGAGGGACCACCGTCACAAAGCAAGCAATTAAAAAATTAGGAGCTGAAGGCGAACAGTTTGAAATGGTGACCTATAGCGATGTGATGCTTAAGGAGGCTTTGTTGCGGAATTGGGTAAAAGCGCGTGATGATATAAGGAAGATAAATCCTGAAAGGCAGAGGGAGCTGCAGACAATGGCGGCGAAAACGATCGCAGAAATGACAAGACCTTTTATTATAATTGATACTCACGCCACAGTACGAACTCCGAAGGGGTACCTTCCAGGACTTCCGGTTTGGGTGTTAGATGAGTTAAAACCAAAGATGATAATAGTCGTTGAATCTTCGGAAGAGCAAATCCTTAGAAGAAGGAATGCTGATAAATCAAGGATGCGCGACGTTCAGGATGTGGCAGGAGTGAGGGAACATCAAGAGGTGAATAGGGCCACTTGTATGGCATACGCAGCCCACACAGGCGCTACGGTAAAAATTCTGCATAACGAAGATGGTAAACTTACAGAAGCAGTAGAGGAGCTTACAGCTACTTTGAGGGGAACGGAGTTTTAGGTTTAGTGAGGAGACCTAGTTATTGATAATCACGATTAGCGGCCCACCTGGAAGTGGTAAAACAACAGTTGCAAAAGGTATATCTGAAAGTCTCGGCTATACGCACGTCTCGGCAGGAGACGCTTTTAGACAGCTTGCTCGCGAGCGTTGCATGGATTTGGGACGATTTAGTGCTCTAGCAGAATCCGATCCAGAAATTGACAGGACGATCGATAGAACACAAGCTGAGATAGCAGATCGCTACAAAAATGTCGTAGTTGAAGGCAGATTATCGGGTTGGATTATCAACAGCGACCTAACTATCTGGCTTAAAGCACCTCTTGAAGTAAGGGCACAGCGAATTGCTAAGAGAGAAGAAAAGTCATATGAACAAGCTCTCGATGAAACGCGATTGCGAGAGAACAGCGAAGCGAAGCGATTCTTAGAAATATATAACATCGATGTCTTTGACTTGGATATTTATGACCTTATACTAGACACCCAGCATTGGAATCAACTAGCAGTCATTGACATAATATTAGCCGCTGTTAAAACTTACGAAATGTTTGAGAAATAACTTGTTTCGTGCCATGGTGAATCCGAACGAGCGAACTATCGAAGAGCTTATAAAAAGAGGCATAGTCAATATCGACAAGCCTCGGGGACCTAGCAGTCACGAAGTGGCAGCGTGGGTGAAACGGGCGCTTAAGATCGACAAAGCAGGACATAGTGGAACTCTAGACCCAAAAGTAACTGGTGTTCTTCCAATAATGTTACAAGACGCGACGAAAGTTATTGGAGGCTTAGTTGATGTATCCAAAGAGTACGTGTGTGCGCTCCATCTACACAAAGAGATACCAGAAAAGAAAATTTTTAAAATTTTCAGAGAGTTTACGGGTATAATTTATCAACGCCCTCCAGTTAAGTCGGCTGTGAAAAGACAAATACGAAAGCGTGAAATTTATTACATAGATTTTTTAGAGCGTTCGGGAAAAGATGTGCTGTTTAAAGTAGGCTGCCAAGCAGGAACGTATATTAGAAAGCTCTGTCACGATGTAGGTGAAGCTCTTGGAGTCGGAGGACACATGGCAGAACTTCGCAGAACAAAATCAGGGCTCTTTGATGAATCTACAGCAGTGACCCTTCATGATTTGAAAGATGCCTATCATTTCTGGATTGAGGATGGCGACGAAGGTCCGATAAAGGACATAATAAAACCTGTGGAATATGGGTTACAGCACTTACCAAAGATAATTGTTCGGGACACCGCTGTCGACGCTATTTGTCACGGAGCAAAGCTAACTGAGCCTGGAGTAATATCGACCACTGATCTCAAGAAAAAGCAGCTCGCTGGAATCTATACGCGCGACGGGGAAATTGTAGCGCTTGGCATCTCAGTGCTTGAGGGTGGAATTGTAGCTGAAGCAAAGCGAGTTATAATGGAACCTGGCACATATCCTCGCTACTGGAAGTCAAAAGAACGTTAGAAGAATACCTTAGGAGGTCTGCCGATTAAAATTTTTATTACTTAATAACTTGGTAGACGGACGATCACGTTTGCTTTAATTTCGGTAACGTAAAACGTGTTTTAGCCTCGTTAACTTATAGCTTTAATAACGAGTCTGTGCGTTATGGGATTATACTTTAAGTTTAGAAGATATATTAGGTTCGATGAGAGTATTTGCTGTTTATGGTTTTTCTAAATCAGGAAAAACGACGACAGTAGTTGAAATAATTAAAGATCTTCGAGCACGTGGATATTCTATATCGACGATTAAGGATATTCATGTTGACGATTTCACTCTTGATGCAGAAGGAAAGGATACTTGGCGACATTGGAAAGCTGGTGCGGAAATTATCGGCATAAGAACCGTCAAGGAGAGTACCATAATGATAAAGAAATCAATTGGTATTTTTGAGCTAATGAACCACTTTAACACAGACTACCTTATACTCGAAGGTTTTCGAAACGTAGCCCTCCCCAAAATTCTGTGCGCCAAGAATGAGAAAGACATACAGGAGGATATACAAGCAGGTTTGTTCTGCATATCGGGGGTGGTCTCAGCTCAATTATCAGAGTATTTGAATTTGCCCGTCATAAATGCCCTTACAGACGTTTCACAAATTGTTGACTTGATCGAAGTTAATAGTCTAAAGCTATCATAAAAAACCTTAACGAGTACGCCGTTTTATTAAGGGATAGATTGTGGGATAATTAGTAACCAAGCTAACGCAGATTTGAGATGTTTCGTCAGATATGAGGATTGTTACCTACAGAGAATGTAACGGTTAAATCAGTCTAAGACAAGTCGTTGTTTGCAATTAAGCTTCTCGTTTTGGCTTTTATAATAGTGATTGTATAGCGCATCTAAGTCTGAAAGCGTATTTACGTTAAAAACGAGTGACGTATCGGTAAGTACAAGTATAGTCTCCTCTTGCGCATTGTCGATTATCTTTCCATCAATGACATTAAGACCAGCTGGGACAAACTCGTTATCACCAATTTTCAAGACTAAGTCTGGTTTTACTGAAACGGTCTTATACAAGGTATGCGGAACATAAACTGCGAGCGCCCCATGGCCTTTTAGAGCGTAGGAATCAATAACCTTATTTATGAGGTTTTTATTTATCAGAGGAACATCTGCTGTGATTATCAGAAAAGGACGTGTAATGTTCAACATTTTGGCAGCCCAGATATAGTCTTCTATGTAACCCTTTCCAGGAGCAACTATAACGCTTAATTTTGAATGTTCTGCCCATGTCTTCGTTTGTAGTGTAAAAGGCGATACCGCTACTGTTATTTTGTCAATTTTTGATCTTTTTAACGCTCGAATGACATGAGCGATCATGGGCTTACCGATGAATTTTACTAGTGGTTTTTCTACGTCAGGGGAAGCTAATCTTGTGCCTTTTCCACCTGCCATCACAATTGCTTCCATAAATATCACCTATAAGAGGCTTATGACGAGTAGCGTTACCACTCGACCAAGTTCATTCGACGACCCTATTACGTCCCCGCTTATACCGCCAAAAGAAACATCTGAGAGTTTGAGCAGCCCACCAGCGACAATAGTTGAAGAGAGCAGCCCCACAACTCCTTTCCAACTTAGGCACGCAAAAGAGATAATAAGTGCTACAGTCAAAGCGATTATAAATGTTATTGGCGTCGACCTCTCAGAAAATAGCGATCCGAGGCCTTTATGCGTCGCTTTGCCGAACGATGCTAATGCAACCATTGATAGCTTTCCGGCAACTTCTGCGGTGATTAATGCGGGCAGCAGAATGCTTCGTATCGAAATGATGCCAGCAAATAGGAGTAAAAAGAAGAGTACACAAAATGCAACTCCTCCAACCCCAACATAGGGTTCTTTTATCACCTTACGCCTTTCTTCCATAGTTCCGTGTTTAAGTAATCCATCACCCATATCGATTAAACCATCGAGATGAATGAAGCCCGTGATTGAATAAAGTGCTACTAATGTAATTGATGATTGCAAGAAAATATTAACACTGGGCAAAAACGATAGTGCCATTCCAACAATTCCGATTAGGAATCCTATAAAGGCCCCGACTAAGACGTAAATATACATATGATTCGCAAGTTCTTCAAGCCCTCGTGTGCTGAAACCTACCGGGATAGTTGTTAGAAAACCCAGTCCAGCCCTCAGAGCTTCAAATATCTTGCGGGACATTCGCCATTCCTCTATCATACATATTCGCAGACACGCCTCCGATTAACCCTGCTATGACATCGTCCATGAAGGGGCCAAGCTTGCCTAGAATCCCAGGTTTTTTGTTGTCAAATCTGACGTAGTCGAAATGACCTTTATAACCTCCAACGTACATTGCTATGCTCATTCCTAAAACTTCGTCAGCTATCAAACGCGTGAGGTCATTGCAATATGTGTGACGATCTAGATTAGGGATGAGGCCATCGCGCGCATCTCGTTCAAGCGCAATTCCCGTATAGATTAAAATACAGAGGTTGGGGTCTAGAAATGAGTGAGATAATTCGTCATTAAATATGTGTCTAGCTTTGTCTATTGTTTCGACACCTGGATGCGGTACCCAAAGCTTCATTGCTGTGTCGGTTATATCATCGATCGTAATTCCTATCGCTTGTAGCATCTCTCTAATGTCCATTTTAAAACCACCTTTCGCAAACACTCGTTTCTTACGTTAAATTTTTTCTCTTCCCTCATGTGGCATAGTAAGCTCAGCTACGTTTAAAATAGAAGTGAATTCAGGATAATCATCGCTCTGCACACTTGCAGCGCGTGATTCTATTGTTTGAATTCTATTAACACTCGTTGCCGTTCAGATATTTGGTCGAGCGAATTATCTATATACCTCTTTGAAATAGTGTAGGATCTAATAAGTCCTATATTTTGACCATACCATAAGGTGCTTTCATTTGATATGCTATAGTTTGTTTTATCAATGCTATAACTTGTGACTGTTGTCTGTTTCACTACAGCTGTCTGATATGTTGTGTTACCAAAAATAGTCACATTTTCAAACTTTTCAACTGTGCCGTTAATTGTTATCTGCCCGTCAACGGAACTGTTATTGGCAGTGAAAGTGATTGGACTCGCATAGTACCAGTTCTCTCCTTTAAGAAGTGGATACTGTACTTTAGGGAGCGGATTTTTATATCGTAAAATGTAGTCTTTCCCAACGACTTTTAATAAACTTGAGTTTTCATCAACATAAATTGTTGTATTGCCATTTTCGTCCATAAACCTGTAAATAAATGTTGACGGATGAGTTTCAGTAGCCGTGGAATTATCGCCATCCAGCGTAACAGCAAAAACCTTTTGATATCCAACTGATAAATTCGCAGATACTTCGGGCTCAATAAACTTTGTCACCGTGGGTGATGGCGTTGCTGAGGGTACTAGAGGATTTACGCAGCCACTTACAAGTGTGAACGATAGGGCAATTAGAAGTATGTATGCTATCCTCATATTGCTCTCTTTTCATCTTTCATTAGATAAGTTTTTCTCGCATTAATAGTATTCATTTTACAATTTCGACGTATCTATCGCCTATTTTTATTTTGATACCGTTACCTTGTATGGTGCCGACTAGTTTCGCGTCGCTGCTCAACTCCATAGTCCTCTCTATTTCAGACCCGGGAACAACAATTACAAAACCCATACCCATGTTAAACGTCTTATACATCTCTTCTATATCAACTCCTTCTGAATATATCATTTTAAATATTGCCTGTGGTTCAAGAGGATCTGATATATCAAATCCCAACTGCGTGAGTCTTCGAAGATTCAGAATCCCCCCTCCTGTTATATGAGCAAGCCCATGCACTGTGCATTTTTTCACTATATCCACGACCTCGGTGTAGATCCGTGTAGGGACAAGAAGTTCTTCTCCGAGGATTCTGTCCATTCCTTCATACCGTTTATAATATGAATATTTCACAAGGAGCTTTCTCGCTAAGGTTAATCCGTTGCTGTGAATCCCGCTGCTTGGAATTCCGATTATGGCATCCCCTTCTTCGATTTTCTCTCCTGTGACTACAGTGCTCTTTTTTGCAATTCCGATGCACGTCCCAGCAAGGTCGAACCCTCTTATTA
>CAZKZX010000046.1:0-10045 GCA_964557335.1 uncultured Methanomicrobia archaeon
GCAGCGATGTAGACCTCCATGCTGTAGAACATCGAGCATCAGAGCAACTTGTTCTTCTGACTTACTCCCGATTATGCCGGCTATTCCTGGCAATACGCATTCCTCAATTTTGAAACCACTTGATCAACCTGTTCTATAGCTGTGCCGATGTAATTCTCAGGCCGCATCATCCACGCGATTTGCTCAGCTGACAGGTATTCGACCACCATTGGTTCTTTCGATAATGCTTCAACAAGATTTTCTCCACTTTCATACGCCTTTAATGTTGCCGCTTGTATAATCTCGTGTGCCCGCTGTCGTCCTATCCTCTTAGCTAAATATATCATCACAGCTTCGCCCATGTTTAAGCCGCGCATAAGTTTAAGGTTTTTTTCTATGTTGTTTTTATCAAGCTGAAGATTTCCTATGATGTTGATTGAAAGTGTCAAAATATGGTCTGTTAAAATCGTAGCCTCTGGAATAATTATCCTCTCACACGATGAATTGGTTAGATCTCTCTCATCCCAGAGAGTATTGTTCTCAAGTGCTGGCAAAACATACGCTCGTATCACTCTTGCCAGCCCACAAACCTGTTCTGATCTTATGGGGTTCCGCTTATGAGGCATCGTTGAGGAACCGATCTGTCTGCTTCCAAATGTTTCTGATACCTCCGCTATTTCGCTTCTCTGTAACGTCCTGATTTCAACACAGATCTTATCTAACGTCGTTGCAACGTTAGCGAGGAACATGACGTATTCGGCGTGCCTATCTCTCTGTATCACCTGACTTGACACTTCAACATGCCCGATTTCGAGAGAGGCCATCATCTTTTCTTGTACTTCCAAGCCTCGTTTGCTAAAAGCTGCTTGCGTACCGACTGCTCCTGTAAGCTGCCCAATCACAACGCGACTGTAGAGCTGTCCAAGCCTTAATATATGTCTCTCTACTTCTTTGGCCCAAATTGCAAACCTGAGGCCATAGGTCGTCGGAATTGCGATTTGACCGTGTGTTCTCCCTGCACAAACCAGTGTTTTGTGTTTATCGGCTTGAATGACGAGAACTTTAAGAAGTCTTACAAGTTTCAGTTCAAGGATTTTTAGAGCATCGCGAAATTGCAGCGCCAACGAGGTGTCCAGAATATCATTTGACGTAGCCCCATAATGAACATAATCCTCTTCTAGATCAATCTTTTCAGATATAGCTCTCACAATCGCCATCATATCATGATGTATCTGATCTTCTATCTCCTTAACCCGGCTCAATGTAACCTTCTCTGTCGCTTTACATATGGCCTTAGCCGCGCGTTTGGGAATCATTCCGAGATCGGCTTCTGCTTTTGCGAGCGCTCTCTCAACTTCTAGCACATACTGGAGCTTGTTCTCTTCACTCCAAATATCCTTCATTTCTGAGGTTCCATATCTATATTCGATTGGATGTATCGGCATGTTGCGACCTCTTACCATGTATGCGATATTTCGCTGATTTTGTGCGTAAAACACGTCAAATTCACGGTACATCTACGATACCGCAATCAAACGTTTTATGTTTTGTATCAGCAATAAAATTATGCGCCGAATTTCTTACCCTTCCCTACAAGATCGACGAGCGATGGCATAATATCGAGACCTCTTATGCGGTTCATACCACCTAGTGCAGCAGTCATTTCATCAAATTTATGCAAATGATCCGTCCTTACTCCTATTCCCCGTATTAAAAACGGAACAGGATCACCAGCGTGTTCTCGGAGACTTACGGGCGTTGTGTGATCTGCAGTTATTGAAATTAGTATTGATTCGTCTATTTCCAAATTCGAGAGTTCCTTATCTACTCGACTTAAGAATGTAGCTTTTTTTTCGAAGTCTCCATCGTGTCCCGATTCATCCGCGCCTTTTATATTCAAAAGCACGAAATGATGGTCTTTCAACGCTTTATTGACATTCTTAATTTTTCCAGTTAAGTTTGTATCGACGCCGCCGGTCGCTCCATCTGTAGGTATGAAATCCATCCCAGTCAGCTTCCCTATTCCAATGACAAGCGCCGTAGCTGCGATGACCGCCGCTTTGAGCCCCCAACGATCTTCAAAAGATTGCAGGTGTGGCACAACTCCAGCACCTCTCAATAGCACTATGTTCCCAGGAAGCAGGCCCTGTTTTTCTCTAGCTACATTTACTGGATGGTTTTTAAGAATTTCAAAAACTTGACGCGTGAACTCGTTAAGAATACGTGCGGTTCGCGTTGACGCCGCGTCATCAGTAGTAGGTCTTACTACTTTCATTTTTCCTATGTGCAATGGGTCTGAGGGCGTTACGTGCGAGCTTAAACTTTCTCCTCTTAACACCAACGCTGCTCTGTGACCAGCAGACTCTTTAAAGATAAACTCAGCTTCCAAATCCAATTTTTCTTGTATCGCTTGAGCAAGCTCGTGCGTATCTCGCATGCGTCCTGCCCTTCTATCGACGACTTTGCTATCCCTTACTGTCGCAAAGTTGCCTCTAAAAGCGATGTCCCCGGGCTTTACGTCTATCCCCACGCCAGCAGCTTCAAACGGCCCTCTTCCAGTATATATTTCACGTGGATTATAGCCCAATAAAGATAGATGTGCGGTATCAGACCCAGGAGGTCTGCCAGGAGCTATTACATCCATAATCCCCAGTATTCCCTCTTTTGCCAACTCATCTAGATATGTCGTGGTGGCACTCATAAAAGGAGTTTTGCCTTCATAAGTCGGTCTGTCTGATGCGCCATCTAACACGATTAAAAGAATTTTTTCGGCAGCGTCCATGCGTTAAACTTACGCTGCTAAGTAAAAAAAATTGCGCTCGTTTAAGGCTCTGCTAATATTTTCGTCTTGCCAATTTCAACTCGTCTGAGCGGATATATGTGCTTAGATTCCTTATAAATATCGAGAGCCAATTTTCCGAGTACGACTTCGTGCATAAACTGATCAAAATTTAACTCATTCGCACGAATACGAACAACGTCATTCATGATGTCTCTTATTGCCTTGATCTGAGATGATCGCGCCCTTTTCACAGTAAATGACATCGGCTTTACTCGAATTTTGTACCCGTCTTTTGTTGTGGTCAACACGTTTAATTCAACAAGCGATGTACGTCTTTTCACTAGGCTTCTCAAGTAGTCCCTTGTCATTTCGTGACCTATGAACTTTGTGATAGCAGTCTCATCGCTGATATTATTAATTTTAAAGTGCATTTTAACATTTTGCTTAGATAGGTCGTTTGTTATTTCACCTAAGGTCGTATCAACCACCCTTCCAACTAACTTAGAAGGTTCATCTGCCGGGGTGCTACCGATATTTATCCTTCCAAACATATCGGGGGTCGTGACATCAAACCACTTCTTAGCCTTCCACCCGTCAGCTTTTTTCTTAACTGTCGTCTAGCCATTTTGTTACCTCTGACGTCAAATCAACATTTATTCGCTTAAATTAAATCTTATTGCGCCAATCAATTCCAACCCGATTAGCTAAGCATAAGCAGCAGTTGCATTCGCATGTTGACTATCATATGATATAACCCTTATTCATAAAAATTCAATTACATCCGGCAAATTATCAATAAGCTTTACAAATTTTTTTGGCCAGCCTTCAGGATCGAAACCCCTTTGTGCGAGGAACGCTGATGTCCACCTTTGAAGTCCGACTCCAGAGCAACCAGACCATAACTCTCCCTTTTGCGCCTTTATATTAAATCCCTTTGGATACTTATCTCCATTTACGCTCAAGTTTTGGAATTCAAGCCATTCGCTCATCGCGCGGTTACCTCTATATGGCATATACGCCTCGTAATCTATCGTTCCTACCCTGATATCACCTGCTAATCCAATCATTCCCTCTTGTGCCATAAACCAAGGAGTTACCCAAGCCATGCGCCATTCAAGGTCTAATATGTCGTTAAAGATGTGCTCATATCGACGCTGAAGTAACTTCGATTCCTCTACAACCTGTTCTGGTGTACCTATCCATACAATTTCTATCCGATGGAATTCATCTACTCTCTCTATCCCGTGGATGCCGCCACTTTCATACCTGTGGGATGTGCCCGACCTGTCAAATACTCGAATGGGCAATGAATTAGTTGAAAGAGTCTCCCCCTGCAGGAATGGGTAAAACGACGGACACTGGGCATAACACATACCCCCTATGGGGCTATCTATTTTCTCTCTAATAAGATCAGTTGGAATCTCTTGTGTGACCTTATAATAGTCTATTACATCTTCCCAGAATTCAGCATCTCGAGTCTTTGGCGTGCAAACATAATAAATCTCAGGATAAACCCCTTTTGCGTGCCCCGAACGGCGCCAGACCTCCCACGGAACTAACTTAGGGAAAATCATTTCATGATAATGAAGTTTATCTAAAATCTCTTTGACCACTATGCGCTCAAACGTCCTAAATATCTTTGTTACTTGTGGCCCATATATCCATTGACCCCTACATCCCCCGTGCTTTATCCAGCGAAGTTTAATTAACATTTCGGTCGGGTCTTTATTAAAGTTCATCTCTTTTTCAGGGCTTTCCCACATCAGCTCCCAGTTTTCAGCTTTAGCACCGTATAAAACCTGTCGAATCTTATCCTCAACGAGACTCACAATCCTATCAGGAACCTTTCTGTCGATGTCTTGTTCTTCCACGTTAAGTTTGAGCGTCAGAACTTTGTTTTCATAAGAAGACTCAGTTATAAAGGGAATTTTAATCTGGATTGGCTGTTCAGCTTCCATTCTTATAGTAAAATCTTCAACATCATAGCCGCGCAACCCCACGTGATATTTTGAGCCTATGACCTCAGCAACGACTTTTTTGAATCGTAAGAGAGCATCGTGAGACCTCGTAAACCGCCCGCTTACTATCCTGAGATAAACTTCATTAGCATGCACGTGCCATTCGATAATCTTCCCGGCTTCTCTAATTGAGTCCTGGGGCACTCCTTTTAAAAAGAGATGATTATTTGCATCGTTGATAAGTGCATTTAATTCAGATTGAGCTTCTTCAGGTAAATCCTCACTAAACTTAAGATGGACTTTTAAATCAAACTCCATGCTGACCCCATCACAACATCACCTCTCATCCATCGAGAATCGTCGACTCTTAGCTTATATCATTTCTAGCATATCTTTAGCTATCTTAAGATTTACAAGGTAGTCATCTACCGCTGCAATAAGTGAGCCTAGACTTCTTGTTGTTATCTCTGCCGTTATAGTTTTTCTTCTCACCCTCATTTTCACGTACGAGGTGTTGTCAGGCTTAACTGCATCTGCAATTAAGTGTGATTTCTCGTGTTCAAATAGCAGCACGCACTTCATGTTATCGCTGTGAGGTAGTTCAATCTTACCTGTAACATCCTAAATCTCGGTTCAATAAAATCTTCTTCTTATTTCATTACAGAGGTCAAAAACTTCTATATTGCGACTTGCGCGATTTCTGTAGAGCGTTTATTTTGAACCTCATCAATCTTAGTACATTAACTAAATAAACATTGTGCGGTCACACTGTACTTTCTATTATAATGCCTATCCCAACCACGTCGAAATAACGTTTATGCCTTTCAATGCGGACTGTGCTATTTCTTTTAACATTTACCTTTTGTGAGATTGTAACTCCTCAATCCTTTGTAACCTGTTCTTAATAAGCCTTATTTTAACATCTTGCAGAGCTTTACCGTCTTTCAAACAAAGGGAAAGAATCAAACCAGGCGCATCTAAACAGACTTCCATTGTGGCTACAAATCTGTGCACAGTGGGAATAAGTTCATTATTGAGAACGATTACGTTGCCAACAAGGCGCTTTTCATCCTGGTCAATTGATTTTAAAATTAGTAAGGAGATAAGTTTGCTCATCTTAGTTCTATCTAGTGACTTAACGTCCCCAGAGATATCAAGCAATTTTAAGAAATGATCAACAGCTTTAGCATCTCCCGAAATATCCAAAATGGGTTCAGTCAAATAAAGAAGTGATTCCTTTACATCATCAAAATAAAACTTTGCACCGTTCAACACATCTACAATCCCGCAGTTTCTGCTCTCTTTTATGATGCGCTCTCCTATCTCAAATGCGCTTTCATAAAAACTCGCAGTTACAGCAAGTCCGGCTAAATCTAGGTTCCGCTTGTCAATAGCTTTCGCCATGTAATAAAGAGACGCAGATAAAGGCAAAGTATCGGGGAACTCGAGCGTTAAACCGTTTGAGTTTGTTGATAAAATTAGAGCATGGAGGTCACTTAAACCCCAACTTACGTGAAAACCTTTTCTTAATCTTATAAGCATCCGGCACATTATGCCAGAACTTGCGATCCCATCGACAGAGCTATTTGATTTAACGTGGATGTAATCTGAGCGGCTGATAAAGTTTTTCGCAGCATCGGCGCAGCACGCTACTGCGAGATCAACATTTCCGCCCTGTCCAGTCTGTATATCCATTCTTCTGGCAATACACCCCTGCCTTTATAATATTTGATGAGTCTCCTGATCTTCGATTCTGTCAGTTGAAGCGCTCTTCTGTTGTGAAGATCTTTCTTATTATCCTCAAGATGCTCTCTCAAGTTGAGCGCTTTTACGATCAGATTATATAAATCTTCGGGCACCTTGGGAGCTACTCCATTATCCTGCAGTATTTGAGTCATCTTCTTCTTTGTCGCAAGCATCACATCGGGTATGCCATATTTATCTCTTAGAACGATGCCAATCTGGCTTGAAGACATCCCTTGGTCTCGTAATTCGATAATGCGTTTTTCCATTTCCTCGACACTCATCTCAATGGGAATAGCACTCTTGATTGGTTTTGATGATTTCGACTTTCCCTTTTTCCTTGCAAACATTCTCGCCATCTGATAGCCTCAGTATGATATTTAAATACAATTGCACTCTTGTACTACGCTTCTATTCTGTGCCTTAACTGTTATATAATTTTTGAGCCCATTTTATAAACTTATTCATCGATTTGCTTCTGTGTGAAAGCAGATTTTTTTCCTCTGTATCCATCTCAGCAAAAGTGCGGCCTTTACATTCAAAAATAGGATCAAATCCAAATCCCATAGTGCCGCGTGGATTTACAAGAATCCCATCAACTGCTCCGTGAAATAGTTTAATGTCACCATAACATACACCTATGACAGACTCAAACCTCGCTTTGGTTCTTTCCTCCGCTAACTTCAGCAAACCATTGCAACCGATAGTTTTAAAGGCGTAGGCTGAGTAAGGGCCTGGAAAGCCGGCTAGATCATCTATAAAAAGTCCTGAATCCTCTATAATAAACGGTGGATCATAAAACTCTTTACAATATTGAAGCGCATGTTTCGAAACCTCAACGAGTGTATCGGCTTGAAGCTCGGGATAACTAGATTCGATGTGCGTGATGTTAATTGGCGAAGCTTTCACCTTTGCTCTAAGCTCTTTTACCTTGCCCTTGTTCTTAGTTATGAACCTAAACGTGATCAAAGATAACGCCCTCGTTCTTTTATCTCCTCGACCTTGTCCAAAACCTCATTGACGTCGAGGCAGTGTTTGCCATACCCTAGTATAAAAGCGTCTTTTAGAGGTTCAAATTTTTCATGTGTGCCTGCAAGTGTCTGAAAAAACACGTGCAAATCCACTCCTCTAGCCTCGAGGGAGCCATCGTAACACGCGAGGCCAAAATCAATTAGATAAACCCTATTTTCGGAATACATCATATTGTATGTGGTCGGATCACCGTGAGCAATGCCAGCGAGATGAAGCATGCAGAGCATTTCTCCAGCTTTCTCACAGATTTTTTCATTTAGTATAAATTTAAGAGCACTGCCTTTGACCCTTTCCATAGCAATGCTGAACGTTTCAATGTCGTATATTATTGGCGTAGGCACTCCGGCCTTTCTCGCATCAGCTTGTATCTTTGCTTCAGATCTTGTTCGCTCTTTTCGAAGTTTTAAGTCCAGCTCTTTTACTCTATAACCTTTTTGAAGGCGACGTTTGATTACAACGTCACCATATATTTCAACGACAGCTTCGGCGCCTTTGAATTCTGTAACTAGCCTGTTATCCAATTAACCTCAACCTCATCTGGCCTAAAACTTGGATTGGCACCAGAAAGTTCTATCGGAGTTTCTATCCCACTTTTTAGCATAATCATTCCAGTATGCGCTATCATAGTGGCGTTGTCCATCATATATTCAGGTTTTGGAGCAAAAAATTTGGCATCTCGCTCTTCACACATGATAGAGAGCATCTCCTTAATCCTGTTATTCGCGCCGACGCCGCCTGCTAGGAGAGCTTCAGACTTTCCAGTTTGGGATAACGCTCTTTCAGTAACTTCAACGAGCATAGAAAATGCCGTTTCCTGAAAACTATAGCAGACATCCTCAAGGTTCGCATAACTTAACGCCTCCTTTGCTGCTGTCATGATCCCGGAAAAAGAGAAATCCATGCCCTTTACCACATAAGGCATATGTATATAGTTCCTTGATTTTTGAGCTAGTCTTTCTACCTTCGGCCCACCAGGATGTTGCAATCCAACCGAGCGAGCAAATTTGTCCATTGCATTTCCTATCCCTATATCGAGTGTTTCCCCAAGTATCCTATACCTTCCTGACCGGTATGATAAAACTTGCGAGTTTGCCCCACTGACATAAAGTACAACAGGATCTTTTAAATTCGTTTTCCAGCGCTCCACTTCTATATGGGCGATGCAGTGATTAACACCAATTAATGGAACTCTAAGCTTCAATGATAGAGCTCGTGCGGCCGTCGCTACAATGCGTAAGCAAGGACCTAAGCCGGGCCCCTGTGAAAATGCGACAGCATTTACCTCTCGGAGCTCAATTTTGCTGAGTAACTCTCTTATTACCTCACTGATATTGTTTGAAAAGTGCTGTGCAGCATCACGGGGATGAATTCCGCCAGTTTGTGGCAAGTATGGAGAGCTTACTTCATATATAACTTCATTTTCCCCAACGAGGCTTGCGCTGAGGTTCCACGCTGTACCCTCTATGCCCAAAACAATCATTCAATCGAACTATTCGAAATACGTCACTTCTGAAATTTTGTGTATCCGCATTTACCGCAAGAAAGTCTGTCGTTATGCTTTGCTAAAAATACACCCTCTCCACAACGCGGACAAGCCTGCCGAGTCCTCGCAAGCTCATCATTCACTATTTCATATAGGTCACTTGTTTTACTCTTCCTCATTCGCTTCCTCTCCTGTCACCGGCGGTGTATTTCTCTTCAAAATGTGCTCCCTTTCAACAAGTTTTGCCGCCTCTGTTGTCTCATAGATTTTAATATATGCTTTTGTTTCGCTCTTTCCAAACTCACTTTTCATTTTGTCGATTATAACAAGGTTGGGATCTACGTTAAACTTCATTGCAACGTTCTTTTTGACTTCCACACGCGACGGAGTGGCTGCGTTATGATCGATTTTAAGTTTAAGCTCCCTGCGGCTCAACAACGTGTTATCTTTTTCTTCAATAACTTCAAGGTCCATTTCAATCATCTCACGACTAATGTTATTTTTACTAGAACTCAGTTCGTTATCATTTTTAGTAGATATTCTGCCCGTTTTTTCTTTTCTCGTGTTACTTCGACAAGTACCATTCCTTCGCCGGGTTGTCCATAAATGACAGCTGCGCCCGTAGGTGCTGATACCACCGCTGGAATGACAGCAAGATCCTCTTCACCCTCTACTACAATCCTTACGCGCTTGGAAACTTTCATAGCTTCCATCGCGGCGACTATGCCGTTAATTAATTCTACAGATATACTCCCTGCAGCATTGCTGACTTTTAAGACTTCAAATTTCTCGGCGTTTATTCTATAGCGCACTTCATCGGGTACCTTTTCTCTCATTGTAATATCGTCTGTTATGCAAATGTTTGGCACAATACCGCATTGGAGGACGTTATAAGTAGTGATGTCGCCGACGCTAATTATTTTGTTAAACTTATTTAACCTTTCTGAGCATGTACCTTTCTTGCATAGATATCCAAAAGGTTTCTTTAGCTGTGCCCTCAAACGTTCGTCGAGCATGTGGGCATCATCGCACCTTAAGCGCGTATTTGCCTGGAAGATCTATATTCAT
>CAZKZX010000047.1:0-9758 GCA_964557335.1 uncultured Methanomicrobia archaeon
TCCCGTTGATGGGTTTATCTCTGGGACGTTGATAGATTCCCTGCTTAGTATCCTCGACGTCTCAAGTTTATCCGCACAAGTCCTTACTGCTTTAGATGTACATCCGAGGTTGAGGGTATTTCTTTCTACGATCACGGTAAGGTCATACAGCAAATCGTCAGGGGCTACGACTAGTCCTGCGTCGCATATAGCTGAGAGGCGCTGTACCTCATCAAAAAAATACTCTTTAGTCCGCTTTATGTAGGAAGGCGACCTGACCGTGCATCCAATCCTGCTGAATCCATCGCGCAGAGCCATAAGCATGGCATAACCTTCTGGAGCGAGATGAGGCGCTGCTACGGTTGAGTACTCTGCAACCATTACGTCCAAACGATCACCTAATTTAACCAACACCCTACTCCGCTACTAACTCCTAACCTTTATCTGTAAATAACGAATAACTTCTCTGTATGTTAGCCGTAAGACGTCGCATAGAGGAACGCAGTAAACTGTCTAGCAATGAGCCTTTTTCGGAGAGTGTTAGATTTTGTCGTTTACGATATCTAATGCCGCTCTTAACCCCTCTTCATAGGAACGTGAAAGTCCGGCCCATACCTCTTCATCACTGAGTACTCGATATAGCTTCTGCTTTCGTTCGTGTTGATCGTTTACCATCCTTTTCAGTATAAATCTCATTTCCTCTTGCAACCTACACATTGAAGAAAATTCGTCCAGTATCTCTTCAATTCGGGTTTTTAAAAACTTGGCAGACGCGGGACTCTTTCCCATGGTTGAGATCCCTAGCGTTATCTCGTTATTAGAGATGATAGATGGAACTACTACATCTCCTACAACGTCAACTTGATTGAAGAGGACTTTTCTCGTCTTTGCGTAGTCTGTAATAAGTGAATTTAATCTAGGATCGTTTGTAGCAGGGATAACAAGAAATGCTCCCTGAAAGTATCTCCGTATATCAGTGAGGTCATCTTTTACAATCTCTATCTCGCCCTCACTAGCCATACGCTTTAATTCTGGCGTAAAAGTCTTGCTGACGACCTTTGTCTTCGAGTAATCGCAAAAAAGCTTTGCCTTTCGCTCACCAACATGGCCGCCGCCAAATATCACTACTTTTTTATTCCTCAAATCGATGAAAAGCGGCATGTGCGTCATAACGCGTACCGTCAGAAACACTTCTCGTTTCTTTTTATGTAAGTGTAGCTCGATGAACTACATATTGCGCGAACTTGATAAAGGCACTATACCTGTAGCAGCTTAACTCGCAATTTTAGAAACTGTAATTGCCGATATAAATCATTATCTGATGACTTACCCAAACATGCACTAACTTGTACGACTTTTAATGGATGTGTTGAACGAATAGAAGTCAGAAGAAGAGATCTCACAGGAGCTTACAAAGGGCTTAATCGATATGAATAACCACTTTCTTCGTATTAATGGGACCACTTGGGTGAGGTGCGATAGATGCTTTTAGATCCTTTATAAACGTAAGCGATGTAGCCTTATTCTTTAACTGAAACGTCACTTTTTTCACACATTCGTCTTCGAGATAGATAATATGGACTTCCCGCGTTTTGAGGGGTGACCCGGAGCCCACATTATACAGATTGTCTACCTCTATAATTTTAATGAGGGGAATCGCAAATATGGTTTCTTCTTCAATAATCTTTATAAATAGTACCCTTTTATCAGTAAGCACTAGCACCCCACATGGATTTTCATCGAACTCTTTATTGGCTTTAGAGACCTTAAAAACGACGTCATCGTATGTGCTCATTATTGACTCGTCATTTTCAAGAGGGACGGCTCGACCCTCATTAAGTATTCTATTTAGTGTTAAAGACACGATAATTAACGCTATAAAAACTGACATTCCAAGAGGAATTTGTCGATAGCTTTCAATTAACGGTATGAGGGCCCAAGACTTGCCCCACATAGATAATAGCACGATAATCCAAAATCCGAGTGCCACGAGATTATCCCCGAATTGTGTAGCAATAACTGGAACTAATACTAACGTAGAAAAGTCTAAGGAGTTAACACTTAGGCACATTTAATGATTCAGCGAGCTCTTATATCTCTATTCTATAAGGGAAATACACTACAATGAGATTAAAAAAAGGGGAGTACTTTAATATTCCGATGATCAGCGGCGTTCATACAGACTTAACAAGTACGCCCTCGGCAGATAAGAAATCCCTTCAAACATCTAAGACAGGCTCTTCTTTGTCTCGTAAGCTGTAAAATAAAATCCAAGAATGTCGTTCTACAGAACCATTTATCTATGTTAAATAATTATAATATGAGGGGGAGGATGCATGGATATAACCTATTTTGAATCGCCCGGAGAACAAAATACGGAACGCGTTCTTGATATTGCTAAAAAACGATGTGAAGACCTTGGGATAACGCATGTGCTCGTACCTTCTGTGCGAGGGATCTCAGCAGAAAAGGCTATGGATAAGTTCGAAAATACAGGAATTACACTGTTTTTTGTTGGGATCGATCCTGCGAAGTTCTCAACTGACACTCGAGCAAGGATAGAACGCAGCGGCTTAAAACTGGTGTTTTACAAACAAGTTAACTACGCATATCCTGATGAGGTGAAAAATGCATTTAGGAGGTTTGGCCAGGGAACAAAGGTTGCAGTTGAACTCGCACTCATTGCTGCGCAAGAGGAGGCGGTACCGGTTGATACGGAGGCAGCATCGCTTGGTGGCACTGGAAAAGGGCACGATACAGCGTTAATTATACTACCAGCAAAAAGCAGCAATTTTAATGATCTTGAGGTGAGAGAAGTACTCTGCAAACCGAGAAGGATAAAGACCGATTAAGGAATCCTATAGTTTAAATCTTGTCTTTCTACCACATGTGCACACTTTAGAAAGTCGCTAGACATTTACGTTGGCCCCGGCAAACGATCCGTTTTTCCATCCAAATACTGCAATTAAGGCGAGCAACTACCGCTCTTATATTCTATCATATCTTGGTCGCCCACGTCTTTTAGTTTACCAAGGGTTCGCGCGGCGGATCTCTTGACCATATCGCTACCATCATTTAAAAATCCCATAAGCGGTTTTAACGCTCTTTTATCTCCAATCTCTCCGAGAGACTTTATCGCGCAACATCTAATTATGGCATCATTATCGCCCAGCATTTGTATCAAAGGTTCGACTGCCCGCTCGTCTACGATCTCTCCAAGCACATCGGTTGACCAGTACCGAATGCTCAGATTTTGACTCGTTAGCGCCCTCACTAACGGTGTTATCGATGCGCGTCCAATCTTGATAAGCGCCTCAGCGGCATACGCTTCTATTCCCCCGTACACCTCACCGAGGGTATAGATTAAGTGAGGTATTGCCCTTTTACTACCGATCTCGCCAAGAGACCAAACAGCATTTCGTCGGACTGACCAGTCTGCATCCTTTAGCGCTTCAATTAAAAAATCGGACGCAACCTCATCTTTGATCTCTCCAAGCGCTTGTGCCGCCATAGCCCTGACGTGACAGTCGTTATCTTTCAAAACGTTAATCAATCCATATACGTTTCGTTCCGCCTTTAATTTTAGTATATCAGGCTTGCTAAAGCGCATATCTCTGGTTCAACTCCTATCGCATTTTCATGCCACATTATTACATCATTTCGAATACATAAAACCTGACCGATCACGAAGCATACTTCGCTAAATAACGATTTTCCGACTTGGATTGCTTTTTGAAAGCAGCACAACTCTGCTTATCCTGGACTCATCAGCCATCTCATATCCCAACGCGTCGGCAAGATCGCTCGCAAATGCTACGACGTCACAGTGCTCTACCATAGTGCTTCTCGGCAATCGCTTCCTCGAAAATCCCAAATGCATATACGATTTAACTTCAACATAATCAGGCTCCGCCATCTCGATAAGGTTTGCATACTGCCCGGGGTTAAACCTGTTGATCCCATTTGCTAGGGTTATCCTAATGACGGTTCGGGATTCATGCGTTGAGAGTATGTGGAGGGACTTGAGGAGGTTTGAAAAAGAACCGTTAATTGGCCGACATATCCTATAATAGTAATCCTCATTGGGAGCGTTAAGCGAGACGTACAGTTGAGTTGGTTGTATCGCCTCGAGGATAGCAGGTTGTGTGCCATTAGACACGACAAAAGTTGTCATGCCACGTTTTTTAAATTCCTCAATGAGTTCATTGAGGAACGGATAGAGCGTAGGCTCCCCGTTTAACGAAATTGCAACGTGTCTCGGATTAAATGCCTCAGTTAGCTTATCGAAGTTGATCTGTTTAAAGCCTTTATATCCTGAGAGCAACCTCCGTTGCGCTACAACAGATCCGTCTACGAGTACGTGCGGTTCGTCATAGGAAGTAAACTCATCGGGTGTGCTAAATTCGACCGGTCTCCAACAGTGCAGACACCGTTGGTTACAGTTGAACGTGGGCGTCATTTGTATGCAACAGTGAGATTTTATGCCATAGAATTTTTCCTTGTAACAGACACCTTCGTCTTTGAGAGATTTCCTTAGCCATAAACACGTCTTTACTGCGCCGCCATGTCCCACGAGCTGATATCCCTGCTTTTTCAGAATGTCCCGGTAATTCCCGCTGTCATTAGATGTTTTCCTTTTTCTCATATCCTCGTGACTATAATCATGACTACTATCAGATAAGCTTACATTGATTCAATAGCTTCTATGCCGAGAGATTCCAGTGTATTTCTTAAGACTATCTTTGAACAGTAAACAAGCCCGAGTCTCGCTTCTCTGATGCCCGGCTCCGCTGAAAGAACCGGGATATATCTGTAAAATTGATTGAATGCCTCTGCCAGTTCGCGCGCGTAACCTGCAAACGTGTGCGGGCGCAGATTCAACGAAACGTTCTCAATAGCGGCTGTGAACTTCGCGATAACTTTTATGAGGTTGATCTCAAATTCATCAGTTAATAGTTCAGGATTATAACTGCCGTCAAAATCACCAGCCTTAGCTAAAATATTTGCAGCTCTTGCGTGGGCGTACTGAATAAACGGTCCACCTTGGCGCTCAAAGTCAAGTGCTTCTTTCCAGTCAAAAACTGTAGGCTTGTCAACGGATACACTTGCAATGTCATAGCGCACGGCGCCCTTAGCTACTGCTTGAGCTATCGACCATTTTTCGTCTTCTGATATGTCAGGTCTCCTTTTATCAACTTCCTCGTACGCTTTATTAGTAACTTCTTCAAGAACGTCATCAGCCGAAACGAAGTGGCCCCTTCTCGTGCTCATCGAACCCTCGGGAAGGGAGACGAACTCAAAGATGACCACCTTTGGGGGCTTAACGCCGAGTAACTCAAGCACCTTTCCAACTTGCAGTGCGTTTAACTTGTGATCCGCTCCTAAGATATCTATCATGCAGCTGCATCGACCAGCCTTCCATATGTGATACGCTATATCGCGGGTAGGATAAACTGATGTTCCATCAGATCGCCTTATCACGAGCTCCTTATCCATACCAGATTTTGATAGATCAACCACCACGTAGCCATCTTCCTTGATATCACCGCGCTGTTTTAGATCACGAATTAGCCCGCTGATATCTTCTAAAAATTCACTTTCCCATACAAACGTATCGTGTTTGACGTCAAGGTTTTTTAGGGTCTCAACAATCCCCAAAAGACAGAACTTGACAGCATCTTGAAACATACATGAGGTGTCCTCATCACCTCGCTCATAATTGCGCATAAGGTCACTTACCTCAACCAGTCTAGTAGGCTGAAGCTCCATCTCGGCGTTTGCTCGTATGTAGATCTCAGCGGTAGCATGGTCAGGTTTCTTAGTCTGATCAAGATCGAACTGCATCAGACCCCAGACGACAAGGGCGATCTGCCTTCCCATGTCGTTCACGTAGTAGTGTGTCTCAACGTCACATCCCGCCCTTTTGAGGCATCGCGCTAGAACATCACCAACAATAGAATTTCTCACATGCCCGATGTGCAGGGGACCATTTGGATTCGCCGATGTATGTTCTAAAATAACCTTTTGCCGTAAACCTATGTTACCGTAGGAACGACCTTCCTCTGCTACTTTCTGAAGCGTTTTAGAAAGATATATAGTATCGACAAAAAAGTTGATATACGGACCAGCTACTTCAACGCGCTCTATGAGTCCACTTTTAGGAATATTTCTTGCGATGCGTTGCGCTATGGTTGTCGGAGATGCCTTGTATCTTGGGGCAAGTCTAAACGAGACCGACGATGCCAAATCCGCATAATCTCCCTTAGACACAAGTGCAAGATCATCTGCTTCGTAACCGGCTTTACTAAGTGCTTCCTTTAGAAGCGACGCTACGATCTTTTTGAATTCAATAAACATCCACTATCAACTTAATGCTCTCCTACGTTGAACCGAAGTGTTGCAGCTATGCCCCCAAACGCTCTCATAAGCTGCTCACCCTCATTAAAATCCGTTGAGATGAATTCGACAGTTGTTCCAGTTTCCTCAGCTGTTTTTATAAGCTCATCAACAACATCCTCTTCGCTCACTAGTTCTATCGCTGCTGCGCACTTCGGACATATCCCTCCACCCGTCATCCCCCTGATAGTCTCTTCATTTGTGAAACCACACATAGGGCAGGCCCGCTTAACGCGTTTCAGGCGCAGCGCCTCTGAAAGCAGAAGCGTGTCGACAGCTCCGAGTTCCAACGCTCTCCTTACGTGACGTTCCCCATACGTAGCTTTCCCCTTGTCGCTGACGAGTTCCTTAAAGAACTTTCCGACTGCTTTCTTTTCACGGATTAGGTCGAGTTCTTGTAGGACCTCCTCTCCACTTTCAACAAGCTCAGAGAGCCCGTACTCATCCGTGTATGACACGTCAAATGCCCCTAGTATCTTTTGCTGAAGTTCGTAATGTAGGAACTCACCGACGACAAACTCTTCTTTAGTTGGACTGGGACCACCTACGAGTACACCTTTAAGCTCTGGGTGTTGCAAAAACTCAGTGTTTGCAGCTTCTCCAATACGCTTGTAAAATTCGCGAGTGGCGATTAAGCGCAGCCTTTCAAAACGCCTCTGCGATTGCCCTCCCTTTGTATGCTTGCCAGGAACCCCAGATGTTAGATGCTTGACAGGCTCGATGTGCTTGCCACTCAACAACCCTACCGTGGCTTCATTTCTGTCAAGAACAATGAGGCCAAAGACTTCCTTCTCTCTCAACATCTCCTTGAGAGGCTCAAGGTTAAACGTGGAGTCGCATCTATACTGATATGACTTCACGGGTTCGATGGGCTCAACTACGAGAGTCTGCATATCGGTCTTATCCCCACTGAGCGATATCGTGCCTGTAAATATGACGAGTCCATTTTCAGGGGGAAATCTGTAGTATTTAAGGCGTGACATAATTGACGCAAGTGCGCTCTGTACATTTGTCCTCGTGCTCTTGGACTTTATATTCGATGCCTGCCCATATTCATCCCTCAACTGCGCTACCACATCAGAAATCTGTTTGTCCCGTGGTATATATATCGTGATCAGCTCGGTAGCTTGCCCCCTCTTGCCTTCGAGCGTCTCTATTACCCTCTTGAATTCGTACCGCTTCAATGATTCCGATACCGACATGTAGCTTTATCTCCAGATGTGCGAAATTACTAAAAGGTTAAGAGGAATAAAAGCGCGGATGGTTTATCCATTTATACACCATGTAACCAATTATATTTAAAAACTCTTTTAATCTAAATATCACGCTTTAACCTCTCTGCGGATAAATTCAGTCTCTGAGTAACCTATATATGGTCATAACCTAAGATAAATATTGGTAGAAGTCGGAATTTTACTGAAATTTTACACGCTAACTAATACTTTACAAGTTGACTAACGAATTAAGAGGGTATACTTAAGATGTGTCTTGCCATTCCTGCAGAGGTCATTACTGTCGAAGGAACCACGGGAACGGTTGACTTCGGCGGACTATTACAAGAAATAAACTTAGAACTGGTAGAAGATGTCAAACCAGGCGACTATGTGCTCATTCACGTAGGCTTTGCTATTGAAAAATTAAGCAAGGAAGATGCCCTAGAAACACTTGCGATTTTCAAGGAGCTTGAAGCCTTGGAACAAGAAAATGCATGAGTTCGGCATAGCTACGGATATTTTTACAGTTGTCGACCAGACCGCACGGGATAACAACGTAAAAAAGGTCCTATCCGTCACGGTTGAAGTCGGGCAACTGGCGATGATCAACCCTGAACAGCTTAAGTTCTCATTCGAGGTAATTACCGATGGAGGCCCGTATGCCGGTGCTGAGCTCAAAGTAGTTACCATTCCTGCCGTAGCGAAATGTAAGTGCGGCTTTGAAGGGAAGCTCGGGGACGAAGACTACGTGTGCCCACGTTGCGGAGGCATCTACGAACTGCTCGAAGGAAGGGGCATCTGTGTAAAAAATATTGAAGCAGAATTAGAAGACGATGAGTGATAATTCAAAAAAAGTGGCTGAAATACGTTGTGCTGGCACGATTGCTACGCGGCCATTGAAAGATAAAAACGTGAGCTTGCTTCACGGCGCCGGAGGCGAGATGATGAACAATCTCATAGTTGCCGTCCTCGCAAACATTAAAAATACGAATGCAGGCGGGATAGGTCTAGAATCCCTCGACGATGGAGCAGCAATCCCTTTGAGCGATGGAAGTTACCTTATACTGACTACTGATACTCACGTAGTAAAACCGATATTTTTCCCGGGCGGCGACATAGGACGAATATCAGTCGCAGGAACAGTAAACGACCTTGCGATGATGGGCGCGGCTCCCATTGCTCTGACAAGTGCGATCGTAATGGAAGACGGTTTTCCCGTAGATGACTTACGCCGAATAATTCACTCGATGGATGAAGCCACTCAGGAGGTAGGAGCAGCAATAGTTACGGGCGACACGAAAGTCATGGAAAGAGGGGCACTAGACAAAATAATAATAAATACAGCGGGAATTGGATTTACCAAGAATCCCATAAGGGATTGTGGACTGAAGCCAGGGAATAAGATTATCATAACAGGGACGATAGGCGATCATGGCATCGCAGTCCTTGCCAAGAAGGAAGACTTCCAGTTCAGGACAGAACTCGTTTCCGACGTGGCCCCTATCTGGTTCACCATAAAGGCAGCGCTCGAGTCTGCCGGACAGAACAACATAACGGCCATGAAAGACCCGACACGAGGAGGCGTTGCAAGCGCTTTAAATGATATGGCCCAAAAGAGCGGCGTAAAAATTCTTGTCACTGAAGAGCTGCTGCCTATGAACCCTGCCGTCAAGGCCGCATCTGAAATGCTCGGCATAGATCCGCTCGAGGTAGCAAACGAGGGCAAAGCACTAATTGGGGTTGAAGCGGAAGTTGCTGAAGACGTTCTCAATGCGATACAGAGAACGAAATACGGTACAAATGCGGCTATAATTGGAGACGTAGTAGAAGGGCGTACGGTTCTCCTAAAGACGCTCATTGGTGGCACCCGGTTTATAGATCCGCCGATTGGAGATCCCGTACCGAGAGTGTGCTAGAAGCTCTACACGTATGCGATTCAGAGGAGCCGTGTAGCCTGAATAATGCCAAAAAGCAGCAGAATGAAGGTGGCATAAAGCTTTAATATCAATACACGTCATGAGCATGTTTGTGGCTTGAGGCGTTTTTAAACCATTTTAATATTAGTATCCCCGATGCCTCACTTAACTGCCCGGGTAGTGTAGTGGCCTATCATGGAGCCCTGTCGAGGCTCCGACTCGGGTTCGAATCCCGACTCGGGCGCTTTATTTT
>CAZKZX010000048.1:0-9699 GCA_964557335.1 uncultured Methanomicrobia archaeon
CAGAATCCCCGACAGAAGCCCTAACAGAAGCCTCGACAGAAGCCCAATTTCTTAACAATTCAATATCCTTTTTAGTAGGTTTAAGGATGTGCCTATCTTTGAAGGGATGGATAATCGGTTTGATAATTAGTTCGGGAACGATTAACTTAAAATCAAGTTGTTTGCAGAATTTCTTAATATCACTTGAATCATCAGTAGTGTTCAGTTGGTCTATCTGGAAGTCTTTGGTCAAAGGATTGTATTCATACTTGTTGAGTTTATCTTCTTTTTCTCCCTTATAACCAAAATAGTCGGCTATTGAAGTGTGGCTATCTAATTCATAAGAGATTTCTTTGTTCAAAATCTTTTTGCGGATTTTAGCGTCAAAATACATTGGTTTGCCTTTGCCATCTGATACTAAACTAAAGAATTTGCACATTTAGCCCTCCCAATTAAAAACAGCGACAGGGGCGGCTCTGCGAGAACACAAAAAAAGACCACACCCGCTTACGCAGTTATGGTCTAAACCCCCGTCGCTGTAAATTGTTTTTTCCGCAGAGCCTAAAAACATTTGATTTATCCTTTCCTAAACATACCTTATTATAAGGTTGATATTCTACGTTTGTCAAGGAAAAAGAATTTTATTTTTGGGAGGGGTATTTAGAGGAAAAGACTTTTGACAACCCGCTTTGGGTAGCTGTCCACTCCATTAAAGGAGACACAAAAGTACCCGGCCTGGTGATATCAAATCTTCTTAATTTACGCAATAATCCAGGTTCTTTAGCAATCTTCGCCTTCAATGCATCCGTAGCCTCAATCAAATTAGATAATCTGGTATTCGTTAGTTTACTTTCCGGTACGCTTATGTCTAATAAATTATCTATATTCCTATAGACTTGGCGCATAGCGGAAACAATAGCACGTTTATCCACATTAGATGGTAGTTTATCCCAGCTTGGGACTTCCTCGCCTAATTTACGTTTAAATTCAAGCACCGAATTAGGGGTGAAATCTCCCGCTTCTTCTAGTTTGGTAAAATTACGGAAAATATCGTTCCATACCCTATTAAGAGTTCTAATTGAAGGACGGTTCAGTTCGGGATACTCTTGCATAGAAGTCGCTAAATCGGTAATAGGTTTAATGATATTATCATAATTCAAGTCAACTTTAGTTCCTTTTAGAGTAGCATTTGCGAATTGGGTAGTGAGTTCTTGGGAGAGTTTGTTCTTGCGACCTGTTAGTTTCTTATAGTATGACCTTGCGTCTTTAGCGAAGATACCTTCTTTGGCTATTGAGGAAGCTACAACTTCCCCTTCCGGCCCTTTAAGGTTAAAATAACTTTGGGCCAAGTTCTTGCTTACGTCAAATCTGGTCCTTAACTTGTCTAATCCCCAACTTTTAGTAGCTAAGGCACCCTCTAGACCTAATTTAGACAAATCTGCTATATCTCTTATGTCAGCATTTGGTATGTTCTGGATGGCTTGATTTATGCCGGTAGCATTGGCAACGCCTTCCATTGCCCCGAATTTAGCCAATCCTTTAAGTGTAGAAGCGGGATTTACCGCACCACCTATGCCTAACGCCGCCATAATAGGGGCTTCAAGTTGGGAAGCAACTCCTTGTCCAATTTTTTGTTGTTCATACGGTTGAACTGCCTGTTGGACATTACTTAGTTGTTCTTGGGGAGTGCCTCCCCGGGGTAGGTTTTGGTTTAAGAGATAACTTTCGGTCTGCATCGCCTCTAAGGGACTGTTTCTCATTACCGCCCTTACGATTTTGGACATCACCCCGCCCTTTTTGGGTTGTTCTTTGGGTTGTTCATCCCATTTTATTTCATCATCCCAAGTTATATCATTTCCCATTTATCACCTCAATGGTTCCATCTTCTAACTGTCCCACCCTTTGACCTTTTTTGTTTGTGCCGGTTCTCACATAATTTTTTGCTTGGGGTTTATTTAAAGCCGATACACCGCCAATCATAATCTCAGCTCCGGAAGTGAACTCAGTCTTGAATTGTTCCAAATCTTTCCTGTAAGTTTTTTCGTTTTTACCAAAAGGGTTAAGCAAAACATCCACTCTCTTGGCTTCCATAGGGGTGAGTTGTTTGCCACCTCTCAAGAAAGGAATATCACCCTTTAATTTAAGCAAGGAACTCTTGATATATTGCAAGTCTTGATCTCTTACCATAAGATAGGGTAATTTCTCAACCTGAACTTGCCTCCAAAATGAATTACCTTTTTTAGTGTAAATATCTTTAAATTTGTTTAATATCCCATCAGTTGATTTTACAATTCTCTGGGAAGCGACAACATACTGTTTTTCCTCTTGGGTTAAGTCCGGCACCTTATTTAAGATAGTCTCTTTTTCCCCTGCCTTGGTAGAAATTCTCTTAAATACGTTAAAATTCCTATCTCCGTTTTCAATGGCTTTTTTTGCCATATCAGGTGCTATTTCCTCCCCGGTATCTGCCCTTCTATACACTAAATCAGTAGCCCCCGGTTTAACTGCTTTGGCAATGGAGGCCAAAATAGGGTCTTCTGGAGCGGAAAGCATACCTGCGATTTCTTCAGGGGCTACACCCAATTCAGCAGCCTTAGTTTTTAGTCCCAATTCATTTCTTTGTTGTTCAATCCCTTGTTGTGCTTCAATTTGTCCCGGATTAGTAGCTGCCATTTTCAAACCCAATTCCCTTATGATACTACCCATTGTATAACCTATTTTATTGGAAGTAGGTTGTTGGCTCATAGGTGTTTGGCTAGGGGTGTTGTATCCACCGATAGCATTAAGGAGCGCACCTACTGGATGAGCAGATTCAACTACTTGTGGGAGTCGTTGTCCTGTCATATTTTTGGGAGTTCCCATATTACCTTCTGGAGAACCTAAGGTTGCATCCTCTTGTAATTTTCTAAAATATTCTTCTAAAAGTCCCATAGTTCCTCCGTTAATAATATCTTTTTTGTTGTCTCAATAGTTCCTGCAATAAAACAGGATTTATAGCCAATGGATTAGAATTTTGGTAAACTCCTGATTGTAAAGTAGGAGCTACTGAATTAGTCATTGGATTGTCAATCATTGATTGTATACCTTCCTCTGTTTGTTGAGGTTGGGGAGAATTAGCACTCATTCCTGCAATAGTACTGAGTATATCCTTATTGTCCCCCAAAGGATTTGCTTTCTGAATTTGACTTCTAATAGCATTCCCCGCAAACGCACCTATTTGGCTTCCTACTTTCATAGTAGTAGCTGCTAGATTAGCACCCTTCCCAGCTAAAGCTAGGGGACTACTAGTTAATGCTTTGCCCTTCATAAGACCAGAAGCAAGTCCTTTTGCCCCAGCACCTGCTACTTTTCCAGCGGTTCCTAATGCTTTTCCTATCCCTGCTAATATAGCCCAAAGCATATTAACCTCCCCACTGACCCAAGATTCCCAATTTCAAGCCACCAGGAGAAAACCCTAAAGGTCTTGCACTTCCAGCATAAGTCCCATATCCTTGTTGAGTGTAATTCATCACGCTTTGAGGAGTAAATGTAGAAGCGTAATTGTTTGTTTGAGGAGTTTGGGGTTGACTTAAGGGTTGCCTACCGGCTAAACTCAATCCTAAGTCTTGATAGTATTTTTGTTGGTTAAATAACTGATTCTGCATATTACGTGATACATATTCCGCACCAATAGGCGAACCTGCATTTGTCCCTAAATTAGCATTATAGTCAGATTGGTATTGTTGTCTCATCCAATCAGGCATTTGGGTAGCGGTCATACCTTGTAAGGCTCGATTAGCGGAAGTCTCTTGTATTGCGCTTGTACCGGGGTATAAAGCTTCTTGAGCCGTCTTATACGCCTGCGCTAAGGGTTGGGCGTACTGTTGGGCTAATTGAACCTGTTGTTGGGCTTCTAGAGGTGCTTGGCGTTGTTGTTCAGCAAAAACCGCAGGCATATTCTGCACCCAAGAATTTATAGCGTCAGCGGTTGAAGGTTGTGCTGCCGGAGACGGGTTATTTACCACTGTCTCCCCTTTCCAGACCTTTTTGGTATCCCAAATTTTATATATCGGGTTATGAAGATGAATTAAACCCATGCTTCCCTCCTTAAAAACTTATCTACTAAAATCTTTTTAATCGGCTTCTTTACAGAGCCGTCATCATAACCCTTTTCGTATGTCAAGGTTTCTACGTTGTCCCAGACACTTAATCCCCTTAAAAGGAGTTTCTTAAAATACCTCGTTCCATCTCCGTGTAAAATGATTAAATCTAATATATGGGCGGTTTTGCCGTCTTGTGAGATGTTAAATCTACAAACTGCATTTATCCTATTTCCGTCGTAATCCACCATTAAAGTATAGTTATCAAGTTGTTCTTCTACCGCTTTTCTCAAAGCATCCCTGTCTTTATAAGTAGAGAACAAAAATATAATATCGGTTATCTTGTCTATTTCTTTCGGGTTTATTCCCATATCAAAGTTCCTAAAGTTATCCCTACTCCCGCAGGAGCGGTGAAGTCAGTGTCCCACAAACACACACCTTTAGTTATCCGTAAATTATCTATCCAACCATTCATATTACCTATCGTAGAAATTAACCCTGAACGGCACCTGCCTATGTCCAAGGTATTGGCTATATCAAGGGCACTTGCCGACAATGAAACGGTGGTGCTTAATTGGATTCCATTACAAGCCACCTTAAAACTCGTCCCTGTTCTTCCCACCATAAGATGATACCAAGTAGCCGTAGAGGCGGTTAAAGATGCATTAAAAGATGTCCCACTGGAAACAAATTGTAAAGTATAAGTAGTGTCATCTTGGTTGTATAGTGATAGTTCCCAGTAATTTCCTTCGGCACTATTTGTAGCTTGCCCCAATAAAGAAGCCGCATTAGTAGAAAGCGGTAAAGTTGCGAACCTGAAACATCCATCTATCGTAAAAGGCGAAGTCCCGAAAGCCCAATTAGCACTATCGGGTACGGTACAATAAGAAGCCATACCAGTAGTAGGTAAGTATAATGATGCACTACCCGAATATTTCTGGGCGGTGTCTAACTGGGCAGTTCCCTTAAAAGTAATTTCTTGGTTAGTTTCCGCTGCATAAGCCGTCGCCCCATCAGCCCCGTCAAAACAACATATAAGTTTAGCCATAGAAGTACCACTCATTTTAAGTTTCTGGCCTGCGGTTCCAATAGCTAATTTAACGAAACTTGACCCATCCCAGTAAAGCATATCCCCGTTAGCGAAAGAAGTCGCTGCCAAAGCCTTCGTTTCCACTTTCCCGTGGGTAGAAATGGTACTTAACTTTGTATCTACTATTGCAGTTGCGCTGAAATCGGCATTTACTATCTCAGAGACACTTACTACAGCGTTATCTAACATAGCGTAGATGTCGTCCTTAGATGTGGAATCCGGTAAGGTCGTACCTTTATATACTCTTGTTTTAGCCATATTAAGCCCAATAAGGAGCGGTACCGCTTGCGTTGACCGTTAAAGTAGTCCCCGCAGCCCCCAAAGATAAGGGAACGAAAATCGCCCCGCTGTAAAAAAATATCATTCCCGAAGCCCCGCCGGACATCGTAAGAGCCGTTATATTCACTTTACCCGCTGTAGAAATCGTTGAAAGTTTGGTATCAAATATGTTAGCAGCACTGGCTAAATCGGCGTTCAAGATATTAGAAACTGAAACACTACAAGTATCTACAAGGTCGTGGAAATCAGCCTTAGCTGCGCTATCTGGTAAGGTTTTAGTCCGGGTTAAAGAAGTTGTTGCCATAAATCCTCCTACTTTTCTGCGTGGTATTCTCTGGGATAAGTTATTACTTGTCTTTCAAGAACGGTCATTTCCTGGGTGTTAGCCCCGGTATGTTGAAGTTTAAGTCTTAAGTTATACCACGGGCCATATCCGATGATATGGTACTTTTGGGTCAGTATGTTGGGCGATTCAAAGTTTATCGGGAAACTCGTCGGGAAAGTAATCAAATTACCCGCAAAGTTAATCACTCCTAAGGAGTCCCAACCGCCGTTGTCAAACTGAGAGTAGACGTTCATATCGTAATTACCCCCGGCTTTTACCTTAATAACTACTTCCCCACCGCATTTTTTAATTAAAGGTTGCCCCATATCAAAAGATTTACTTTCTTCTTGGTAGTTTATCCCTGTCCCTACGTCGTCATAACCCGTCCATAAGTGATAGACTTTCCCAGTAGTAGCGTCTACTCCGACTAAAATCTCTTCCCCGTCATATTTCAATTTACCTAATTTAGCGATATTCCAACCCGTAAGAACCATCCACCCTTGTGTGGCAGGCCAATAAATCCAAATTTGATTATTGTAAGTAGCCGACCCAGTAGGTAATGAAATAAAATACTTGTTGTCAAATACCTCTGCGCAAGCTTTGGTAATCTGCGCCCAATTAATAGTGTCAAACTCATCTTTAAGAGGATAACTTAACGGGAAGGAAGTCCCTAATTGCACCTTGTCCTGTTGGGTTCTGAATACTCCCCTGACCCCGTCGTAAGCTAGAAACAATACATCATCACCTACCTGACGGCAAGTATCTCCGGCTGCGCAACCTATATCTAAAATCTTCTCAGGTTTGTCAGTATCAGGTGCGGGAGTGATTGAGGGATTTAAAGCCCATACTTGATCATTTCCGATAATTAACATACCAGAATCACGTATACCCGTGATAGCTCGTTCAGTACCTACAGGCATACGAAAAGCATTAGCAACGGTATCAAAAGCCACCGAGTAATTAGCAGGGTAGGCATCTGAAAAGTATAAAAGATTCTCTGTTAATATCCATACTCTATTACGATAATAAGTCCCTACGGTTGATTTAGGCGGAGAATCACTACCCGTGCCTGCGGTGGCAGATAGGTCTAACATAGTGTGGTCTTGTTCCATTAAGAACCAATTATCTGTTCCATTTGAAATCATCACTATGTCGCCTTGAGCGGACATGCCCGCTTTAAACATGGTAGTCGCTAGGTTAGGCGTGAAGTTAGACTTGTGAACAGTAAAAGTAGTATTACCTGAAAGAGACAAGTCTAAAGTAGTCGCACCTCTTAAGTTGGGGCCGTCGCAAATTAATAATTCGTTAGTCCCCCCGTCTGGTTCAAACCCGAATATCCCTCCGCCTGCGGTACCCGAAACTGCTTTGATTAAAAACATCCCTGGACGCTTGGTAGTCTGTCCTGGAATACCTAAATCTATGTTATAAACTACCTTCGCTTGGTTATCAGGAAGGCGGGAAGAATCCATCCTTGAATTTGAACCTTGGGAAATATCCGCTTGGGATATAACCAAAGGGATGTCGTCTTCCCCTTGGAATCTTGGAATCTGGTTGCTATAAATCTGCATAACTGGTGTCTCCGGTAAGTCTCTCTACCCCGCCAATTCTATACCCTTTGAGCATCATCTGGTGGTATTGGTTAAATTGAGTGCGTTCTTGGGCGATTCTTTTAGCGACTTCGACTTCATAGCGTTGCATATAGTAGTCAGATTTTTGGAATTTGCCTAAATAAGCCCACGCATCCGCAATCGCCCCTAATTCTAATGCGTATTCAATATCTAAAATAACTGGTACAGCTGTACCTGTTAAAGTATCGGGGTACATCTTATAAGGCATAGCGTACACGTGGATATACGCAGGCGTGGGGAATAATTTTATTTTCCCTTCTTGCCTTAAAATTATATACACATCAGGGACACTATCGGTTAAGACCCCAGCGGCATAAGTGTCGCTTCTTTCTTCCCAGTAATTACCTTCGGTCATCCTTGTCAACGGTGCCCCGTCAGTAATATCAGCTACATAAATCTCCCTATCAAACCTTGTAGTCGGTAAGTTATAGGTAGCCGTTCCAGTAGCCGAAGAAAAGGAATAGTCAAAATCTATAAGAACCGACCAAGCCATCCTCCTTGCGACATCCTGATATTTGTCATTAAGCCACACCCCTATTAGAGTAGCCATATCGGAACCGGTTTCTTGAACCATATTTCCGACATTAGTCTTCATTTCTGCGAAAGTCTTGCTCATTTCTGCTCCTTAATTTCTTCTTGATATTCCCTGACCTTTACAGAAGTGCAACCAAAAGTAGATTTAGGAGAATAAGTATAGTGGTAAATATTCTCCGCTTCCTCTTTGGTAGTAGGGTTGGGTTTAGTATGCGGTCTAATTACCGCCACATACACGCACCAAGTTATCCCTGCGATTAACAGCAACTTAATCCCTAGGGAGATAACCTTGCCCATAGTAGGCATAGAGAAATCAAAAAACTTTGCGAAACTAAAAGGTTCCATAATCTACTCCCTGTTAGGACAATCAAATTTTTCCCACGCCTGATTTACTATCTGCCAATCATCTGGGTAATTGACTTTTTCCCACACCCCGTCAGTATGCCAGCAACCTTGTTCCAAATTTTTATCTAATGCTACATCTGCGGAGAACTTATCTCCGATAGATACGCAACCGATAACCAAAAGTGCTGTTATAAAGAGAATATACTTTACACTGGTAGCCATTCCCATTTGAATTTATCCCTTAAAAACTTTGCGATAGCGTTTATTGCCGCACCGACGCTGATATTGACTACTGGGATATTCACTCCAGCAAACTCTAATACCGCCCAAGAGATTGCCTGTGCTATCAAAATCCTCACTAATCTTAATAATGTCGCTTTCATTTTTCCTCCTTATTGTTCGTCTTCTGGTTTATAGAATTGATACGTATGTTTGTGCCTGTCTATTTCAAATTCGGCATCTAACCAATCGGTCAGTTCGTTGCCATCAGCACCCTCTACCATACGTTCAAGGTAAATTTCGTAAGCCCGCTTCCTAATCCGTTCTTCTCTTTCCATTTCTCAATAGTTCCTTAACATCTGCTTTAATCTCAATTACATCATCTTTTATAGCGAGAATTTTTGTTTCCATTATGTTCCTTGCGTTATCTACGGCGAGTTTGTTCTCTTTATGAAGTAGGTCGCAAGTCTCCTTATGGACATATTTCCCGTTTTTGTCGCTTGATAATTTATAACAAAGAGCCACTAAAGTTAATGTAGAACCTGCCCCAATAATTCCAAATACGTCTATCATCTCCCTACTCCTAATAACGAAAGTGAAGCCGAAGTACCCGAGAAGAAAACTGCACCAGCAGGCGGCACATACGTCCCCCCGCCGAAGTTATCAATTCCTGCGGCAGTATTCATTGCCCATAGCATATAAGTTGCACCAGTTAAATCGTGGGTAGCATCGTTTACTCCACCGCTTGTAATATCAACTCCATTGACATAGATTTTTAATATATTGCCTACTCTTTCAAGACCGACTACATCATTATTACTCACAGAGGCATTGTAAGTTCCTATAACCGTATCAGCAAAATCGGTTTCTCGAATAATATATTGTGTCCCGTTTCTTATTTCTGCCCCATACCCATTATAATCAGCACTAACCATATAAACCCAAATATCTTTACTTGCATCAAGTATTGTGCAATAAACTTCTCCATTGTTGGAAGTAATTGCCCCAGCACTATACCTTGCCCCGACAAAGGTATCCCCACCCAAAGATGAAACTTTGCATTGGTTAGTCAAAACTTTCCAAGCACCGTCCAACATTGTCCAATTTCCCCCTTGCGATAAGGGATTTTCATTGCTTCGGTCAAAATTGTCTAAAATTGCTGTGGTTGGGAAAGCCATTATGTACTTGAAAATCCTACTATTGAGATTATTGTTGAACTTA
>CAZKZX010000049.1:0-9577 GCA_964557335.1 uncultured Methanomicrobia archaeon
CTGCTCGTTGCTGGCTATTTGTCGCTGGCTGTGGGAGCTTTCGCTATTTTTTAAACTTTCTGTGTCACGTTGTCGGCACTGGTAGCATTCTCATTTGCAAAACTTCGTCCGATCTACCGTAGAGACGCTGAAGGACGAAACAATGATACACCGCTTTTGTCACCTAGAATCTTCTACTATCAAGCGCCTGTACTCTGGAGCGTTGCTCCGCAATAACGGGGGTCGTTACGGGCGTCTAAAAGGTCCCTCCATTTTCCCTCTTTAATCGGGCGGAGAATATATATAGTTGTCACGAAATGAATTGATGTAGTAAGCAGCAAAATGTCGTAAGAAGCGACCCACAATGAACGTCCAGCAACTGCTGAAAACACGTCTCTCTGTGTATGTGTGTGCTGTAAAGGTGATTACCCCGCGTAAGACCGTAATAGGCTGGATGAAAGTGTATGATGTGGTAATATGAGGTACGGGAGGTGAAAAAAATGAAAAGGCAAATTGTAATAGCAATGGCAATAGTGTTCATAGTGTTGTTCGTAGGAACAACTTTTTTGTTCGTAGCAACAACTCCCACTGAGGCGCGTGTAGGCATAGGGGGAGGTATAGGCGTCGGTGGCGTCGGAAGTGGTATCGGCTTCCGTCCAGGCATAGGCGCTGGCCCTATAGGCGTAGGCCTCGGCGGCATCGGTGGTCCTTACTCAGGAATAGGCATCCGTCCAGGCATAGGCGTTGGTGCTCCAGGCCTCGGCTGGCATAGAGGCATAGGATAGGCGTCGGTGATCCTACATCCGGAATTGGCGTCCGTCCAGGTATAGGCGTTGGTGCTCCAGTCGTAGGTTTAGTGAGATCGTGATAACAATCACCTTCGCTTTCTTTAATCAAGACGTGCTGTCTGCGAGTGATGGGGCAGCGATGACAGCGAGGGGGCACCACACATTTCTTGCGCGTTAAAAAGTCGACTATCGCTGGGCGGTCGTTGAACGGCGCATTGGTAAAAATCTGCCCATTTATCCTTTTTTCCTAAAATACGCAATTACATTAATTACGCTTCCACACCGCTGAAGAAACTGGGCTGCGTCTTAATCTCAGCCTGTCCCACCTGCTCGGTATCAACGTAGAAGGTGAGCGTGCCGAGGGTGCTCCTGGTCTGTGGGTCTTGGCCCGTCTTACTGAATTCGGCTGTGAAGAGGTGCCGACCTGTACGGATTTCGACGTTCGAGGCGACTTGTTGAACGTCTTCCCCTAGCCAGTTGTAGACGTAATGAAGCTTCGTATCTTTAATAAACAGACTGTGACCGCCCATAGCGTGGCCCTGAGCGAAGAGGACCCCTTCCGCGTCGATCTTGTCAACCATAACGCCTGCGGCGATGGTGTATGAACTCACGACAAAAATTATGACAGAAAAATAAGGTAAAAGAAGGGGTTGTTGACCCCTCTTTCTAACATTTAACTTTTTTATATTGTTGCTACTTTAGGACCAATCTGTGGCATGAACTTCTCTGAGAAGGCATCCCACACTTTAGCCCACGAAACGACGTAGTGGTCTGTGTTTTTCATGATGCCCGGCGTGACGAACGTTGTTGCGCTCATTGGATTCACTTTACCCCAGCCGAGGCCCATGGTTGTGACAG
This sequence comes from uncultured Methanomicrobia archaeon, assembly GCA_964557335.1. Classification (GTDB taxonomy): domain Archaea; phylum Halobacteriota; class Bog-38; order Methanoflorentales; family Methanoflorentaceae; genus DASPRZ01. The sequence goes on from CAZKZX010000049.1 coordinate 1,626, forward strand.
TTGCCTGTTGTCCCATGTCAACCGGGAAGTACCAGTTCGCTCTGACCACTTGGGAAATCTGTCCGTCTGCCGTGTAGACTTTGCCCCACGGTCCGACCCACGCTTCACACGCTCCGTCGTTTTGGAAGGACCACATCAAGTAAGACATGTATCCTGGTACGCGCATCGCGCCCGTGTACCTGACATCAGACGGTCCTGCACACTTTGCTGTTACGAACCTATAGACGCACGGATTTGGTAGCTGGTTGTTATTTATGTCAAGAACGCCGTTCTTCGCAATAGTCAGCGTGTATTGAGTGCCGGGTATTAGGACGTTTGCCGGTACAATCGCGACTGTGGTCGGGTCTTTCAGCACTTCAACCGTTATCGCCTGATCTTGCGACATTCCGCCAGCATAGTAGGACAGGGTTATGCCTGTTGGCACACCACCGTTATTTGGAACCTGTATTGGTCTGTTAAAGGTCACCGTCAACGGCGCGTTTAGTGCGACATTTGTCGCTCCATTTGCCGGCACCGCAGAGATGCAGGTAAACGGCTGAACCACGTCGCCTTCCGTTAGCTTGATCAGCCACATGTTCAGGGGCGTCTTGAACGGACTGTTAGTGACTGCTTGCACCGGGTTGTTTCGTGCACCTACCGCGATGTAGCTGCCGTCACTCGCCTGCTGGATCCCGTAAAGTTGGTCGAATTTGGTTCCACCAATAATCTTCTCCCAGGACTCCTCACCATTTCTGTCGGTCTTGACTATGTATCCGTCAAACCTCTGAGATTCAGGTGATTGGGTTGTTCCTGCAATGATGTAGCCGCCATCCCGTGTCTGCTGAGCTGAGAATCCGCGGTCATCACCAGGGCCTGCGAACGTGCTCACCCATGCTCCAGTACCATCGGGATTGATCTTGAGCAACGCCATGTCATTTCCAGTCACGCTGGCTTGCGCGTTTTGGTCGTACGATGTTCCGGCTACAATATAACCGTTATCACTTGTTACTTTGATGGAACGGCCGACGTTGTTCTCTTTACCGGGCGCGCCGTACATTTTCGCCCACACCACGTTTAATCCCGTATCCAGCTTGGCAACCATACATGCAAGATTACCTGCCGTAGTTTGCGTGTAACCGGTCACTACAGCGCCACCGTCTCCTGTGAGCGCAACGTCATACAACCCATCTTGCGTGGTTGGCGTGCCGCCCGCTCTTGTGGCCGTTAGAACTCCCGCATTGTTGACCTTCAGTACGAAGGCATCTAAGGAGTTGGTTATGGATGAAGTTACACCAACGGCGATGTAGCCATCTGGAACCTGTGCGACTGCCATGGGCGCATCAAACTTGCCTAAGTTGTATGTTTGTTGCCACTGGATTGCACCTTGATTATCAGTCTTAATGAGATAGGCATCGGTCGTTGTTATGGCTACGGGGCTTAACGAAAATAGGGTTGAAGGATCAATAGGAATGAGTTGTGGTGATGTTAGTGCCCCTATGATATACCCGCCGTCACTAGTCTGCTTGATGTCCATTCCGACATTCCACGTGTGGAGAACGCTGTCCGGATGATATGTTTGCATCCATTGTGTACTACCATCGGCATTTGTCTTAACTACGAAAACGTCGAGTAAATTAGGCGAATCGGCAAACGAGGCTGTCGTACCGACAGCAATATACCCGCCGTCACTAGTTGCCGTAACTTTGAAGCCTGCGTCGCCTGTCTGGCCGCCGTAGGTATTTGACCATACAACTGATGCAGGCATTGCTACAGCCGCTGCTGAACTAATGCCAAAGATTGAAAGAGATATTATTGCCACCAGGAATGCTGAAAGCAATTTCTTATTCATTTTTTACCTCCTTTAATTTGATCATACTACAAAACATCATTTTTAGAGCCATATTTGTATTAGTGAATAACTGAAAACGATAGTATAACAGAGCTTCAGTGTTACAGAATCACTGAGGCGGTTGGTTCTTGGGCCACTAGTAAACGCTCATTCTATGTTTTGTTTAGTAATGCTTACAGTAGATGATATAAATATTTTACTAATGGATTCGCTTGTATTTTACTAATGGATTCGCTTGTATTTTACTAATGGATTACTGCAAATTCTCAGGTACATCTGGATCCTACTGCAACCATTGGATTGATACTCAATCGATATTTTGTTTTCGCTACATTTGGGTTGGATTATATAAATATTTTACGAAAATATTAAATATCAACGAAATTTTCGCCACGCATATGTGTCGATTGCACTTAAGGGTCAGCGGTTGAGACTGAGATGTAAACTGGATCGACATCTCCCTCACTTTTAATATTTCTACTCTTGGCATTTAAATAATCCTGGCATTTAAAAAAAGCCGTAACGCGAGTATTATTCAGAGCACTTTCTACGACGTGATACATTAGGAGAATTTAGCAAAAGGCGGATTCTAAAGATGCTACATGACGTACAAGAGCCCGACGATTATCAATATAACGCACTTGGCCTCGATGCGGCGGTCGATCTCGCAGTTTTATGTACATCAATTGTTATCGTAGTATGAACTTATACTGATAAGAATGAACGCGTACTGTAGTCTTGTGAGCAGATACACTTTTTTTGCGTGGTACCTTAAAGGGTTTTTTTAGCCGCAGTACCGAACAAAGAGTGTAACGCTGCTCCCAAGCCTGTGATGTGCTGTCTCAAAGCATAAAACGATAGCGGTGACCTTGGAGGAGCTTTGAGACAGGATCGTTGGAAATGCAGCCAATCAAAGTCCGAGCATATATCATATCATATGTGAATATTATATGTAAACGATTTAGAAACGGCCACCACTTCGTTAAAGGCGTCTGTTCAGACTACGAGAGGTAATACTTGAATGGGCCTACTTAAATGGGCCTACTTGAATGGGCCCGGAGGGATTTGAACTGTTGATCTACGTTTTGCTTACTTAATACAGCGTGTAGTAGATCGTATAAGTATTCACTAATAGATTCAATACTGACTAGTAGATTCGCTTAGATTCACTATATTTATTAGTGGATTACTTCTCATCTTCGGGATGATGACAGATACATCTTCTATGTAAAGAACAAGTAAACACGTATAGACTACGTCGAATAAATCTCACAGTCACGACAAAAATTAGACAGAAAAAAGAGGTAGAAGAAGGGTCCACTAACCCTTCTTTGTAACTTTGACTTTTTTTTATCTTAAGCTAATTTAACTGAATGAATAATAGCCAGGGAGGGTTTCATCTGACGTTATATTTGTACTACGAATGGACCAAGCTCTGGCAAGAACTTTCCTGAGAACTCGTCCCACACTTTCGCCCACGAAACGACGTAGCGGTCTTCCTTGCTGATAACACCAGGCGTGACGAACGTCGTTGTGCTCATTGCGTTCACTTTGCCCCAGCCGAGACCCATGGTTGTGACCACTGCTTGTTGTCCATTGTCAAGCGGGAAGTACCAGTTCGCAGTGACCTGTTGGTCAAACTTTCCGTCTGCCGTGTACACTCTGCCCCACGGTCCGACCCACGCGTCACACGCTCCGTCGTTTTGGAAGGACCACATCAGGTACGACGTGTATCCTGGTACGCGCATCGTGCCCGTGTAATTGAAATCAGACGGTCCTGCACACTTCGCCGTTACGAACTTATAGACGCACGGAGCTGGTAGCTGGTTGTTATTCACGTCAAGAACGCCGTTCTTCTCAATAGTCAGCGTGTATTGAGTGTTGGGTAGTAAGGTGTTCGCTGGTATAATCATGACTGTGTTCGGATCTTTCAGCACTTCAACCGTTATCGCCTGATCTTGCGCCATTCCTCCGGCATAGTAGGACAGGGTTATCCCAGTTGGCACACCGCCGACGTTTGGAACCTGTATTGGTCTGTTAAAGGTCACCGTCAACGGCGCGTTTAGTGCGACATTTGTCGCTCCATTTGCCGGCACCGCAGAGATGCAGTTAGACGGCTGAACTTGAGCCGCTGCTGAACTAATGCCAAAGATTGAAAGAGATATTATTGCCACCAGGAATGCTGAAAGCAATTTCTTGTTCATTTTTTACCTCCTTTAATTTGATCATACTACAAAACATCATTTTTCTGGATCCAAATATAAGCATCGGAGCATCACTAACTCGATATTTTGTTTTGATAGTTTTGCATTGAATTCATAAATGTTTTTGAGAATATTAAGTATTTGGATAAATGTTTTTGAGAAAATATTAAGTATTTGACTTAAATAATGCGCGAAATTACCATCTCCCGTGCTTGTACGTAGTTAATTGCCCCCTGTGGATCAAAAGAAAAAATGAGATCGCAAATTGGGATCGTGTCTCACTCATTTTCAGTTAGATATGTAAACCGGGTCAAATCGTGATGCAATATGGAGGCAGATTCTCGTATTGACTTAAAACAAGAATTTAGCAGAGGTACGCTCCCTTATTTCAGCACTACATGTAAGTGATAGTGACCTAGCGTTGAGTCAATATGTCACCTTTCTACAATCTGATCGCCGATCTTGTAGTTTGTGTGCGCCAATTGTCGCGTATAAAAATGGATACTTATAAGCAACGCTTCATTGTATTGTTGGCTGATGCACTTTTTCGAATAGTCCCTACGTTTTTTCTTACAGTCGCAAGGGGGAAACGAGAAGGCAATTTGCCGTTAAACTCGCATTTATATTGAATTCAAGCGCAACAACTAGTCTATTGAGAAGCTATGGTCCAAGATTCTTAAAATATAGCGTATTCAAATCCGAAGTACGACATCTGGATACTAAATCTGTAAATAATTTAAAGCTATTACACATGAATTGAAACTTCTGTCCAACATTAACCAAGAAGTAATATATGAGCGGACCCGGAGGGATTCGAACCCTCGACCGCCGGCTTAGGAGGCCGGTGCCCTATCCTGACTAGGCTACGAGCCCACCTTAGGCATTCCTGATCTTTATTCTAACTGAACTAATGTACCCCGTTGGCAAGAAATGGTTGGGGTAGGGCAGATTCGAACTGCCGTCCAAGCGTCCCAAACGCTCGAGGATAGACCAAGCTACCCTACTACCCCTGACGTAGTATTTTGATATAACATCTTACTAGATAAAAATCTTGCTTAGGTGTCTCAGTTATACAAACTGATTGTGGAAAGTGATTCAATCAGTCAAATAGGAGGACCTCGCCCGTTCGCTCGTAAGTCCGTATCCCCGCAGGCAGCAACTGTGCAAACTCGTTTGACCGCAAGGCTTCAAGGAACTTCTTTATGGCATTTTCAGTTAGCCGGTCTTGAGGTATTACAAAATCGTATTGTTCTTCTGCAATCGGATAAAATTCCAGCCCATTTAATTCTGCAACAGGTCTAATGCCTATGCCCACATCTGCCTTTCCAAACTTCACTGCGGATGCAACAGCGCTGTGCGTTCTCGCTTCATAGGTATACCCCTTAATTGATGAGATCAAGTCAAAAAATGGGATCCCCCTCTTTGCCGCGATCTGTTTTAACTTCATATCCATTAGCACTCGCGTGCCGGAGCCCTTATTCCTATTTATCAAACGTTTTTCAGGCAGATCGTCGAGCGCGACTGTCGTGCCTTTTTTGGTGATAATGCCCTGCTCCCTCAGATACCCTTTGACAAGTGCTATGTTTCGTAGACCATATTGGGCTAAAAAGGGTACATTATACTCTCCGGATTCGCTGAGCAAATGAATTCCTGCCACGTCGGCGATTCCTTTTCTAATAGCGACAAGACCGCCTTGGGATCCGACATTCACAACTTTCACGTGAGGCGCCACATCTGCGATCATCCCAAACAGAATGTCAAGCCCAATATCGTGGCTGCCGATAAACATGAAATCGGTCGCTTCAAGCTCTCCAAACAGCGAGACAGAAACTTCTTCTCCCTCGCTGACGATCTCCACGTGTGCTGGTATCTCGATGAATCCATCTGAAAGAAGTGTTGTTATTGCGTCTGAGCTCTTCTCGATGGGATACGCTTTGCCTCTTATGAGGTTCACCGGTATCAGGTGATACCTCGGCTCTGAATGGATCTCAATTGCCAGCCTTGACGTTACCTTTCGCACTGATTTTGTCCTGCCTCGTATAAAAGGATCGATAAAGACGTAGTAGACCATAAGGGCCGACACAGGATATCCTGGCAGACCGAAAAATGGCTTCCCATCAATTTCTGCAATGATAAGGGGCTTTCCTGGCTTTATACTGACGCCGTGAGCGAGTAGTTTTCCACGTTCAGCGATCTTGTACACGACATCACCACGCCCGGCTGACGTACTTCCTGATGAAATGACGATATCACACGATGTGATGGCATTTTGTATAGTGTTCTCGATTTTAGTGAGGTCGTCTTCCACAACGCCGTAATAAACGGGATCTCCTCCACTCGACTTAACTGCAGCTCCGAGTGAGTAAGTATTGACGTCATAGACCTTTCCAGGGACCATCTGCTCGCCGGGAGTCAAGATCTCGTTTCCTGTTGAAAGTAGTCCAACTTTTGGCTTTTTGTAAACCGCTACATCTCTTAGGCCGACTGTAGCGAGAACTCCTATCTCTCGTTCTGTGAGAAGAGTACTTTTTCTCAGCACGAGCTCTCCTACCATCACGTCTGAGCCAGCTGAAATGACATTCTCATGAATGGTAACGGCCTTTCTGACTACAACGTCATCTCCACGTACGTCGACGTTCTCAATCATAACCTCGGCGTCGGCGCCTTTCGGCATCATTGCACCAGTGGCTATCTCCATCGCTTCGTGACGCTTGACTTCGTGAAAGGGAAACACTCCGGCGGGAAGCGAACCTATGTGCTTCAAAGTGACAGGGTCTGACTCATTCGCTGCATATGTATCGCTGGCAATCAGGGCAAACCCATCCATAGATGCTCTATCAAATGGTGGTACGTCAATTGATGAAATAACGTCATACGCAAGCGTTCTTCCAAAGGCCGCCTCAATGGGGATTTTTTCAACCTCACGCCGTATCGTGAGCCTACTAATAATATCTTGTGCTTGTTTTACCGATACCAGTTCCCTGAACTCTTTTCTATCTTCCATTTTCGTTTTATAAGTTCCCGAAAGTCAACGTTTAGTCAAACAGGACAACTTCTACTGATTCTCCCTTGTTGTAGCCTTCTACATTCTCAGGTATAATCACAAAGCCATCCGCTTTGGCCATAGAGCTTAGTATTCCTGAGCCCGATATCATCACAGGCACCGCTGTATTATTGTTAAGCGCAACTCGCGCGTACGTTCGTGAGCCCGTTTTTCCGACAATTTTTCTTTCTAGTTTTGCCCTCACAGTCCGTTCAAACGATTTTGATATGTGACCGAGACGATAGACAGCAGGCTTTACAAACGCCGTTGAGGCGACAAGACAAGCAACCGGAAAACCTGGTAGGCAGGCTACAGGCGTTTCGCTTATCACTCCGAGTGCCGTGGGCATTCCAGGGCTTATCGCAATTCCGTGAACTAAAACTGTCCCCAGTTTCTGCACCACAGTGGGAACGAGATCTCGTATGCCCACTGAGGTTCCACCCGTTGTAATTATTAGATCTGCATCAATATCTCGTAATAAAGCATCTTCAATAAGCTCGGCAGCATCAGTCACGATACTTCGATACCGAGAGTGTGCACCCCACTGCGTTACAAGAAGCGAGTTCATGAGACCGTTGGTCTCAACCATCTCGCCTTCTGAGGGTCTGTTGGTTACTAATTCTTCACCAGTTGGGATGATGGCTATTTCGGGCTGTCGATAGACGTCAACGCTGTTAACTTCAAGCGATGCAAGTAATCCAATATCCGCTGCTCTCAGGCGATGTTCCTCATTAAGAACCACTTCCCCGATGCGCACGTCTTCTCCTTTCGCTCCTACATTTTTGAATGGGTGAACTTGCGCTCTGATTTCGACCGCCGCTTCTAATAGCTCAGTGTCTTCCACCATTACAACTGCGTCGGCTCCGTCAGGCATCTG
>CAZKZX010000050.1:0-9489 GCA_964557335.1 uncultured Methanomicrobia archaeon
TTCTCATCATCGGTCGTCATGGGTAACAGTGACGTCCCGTTGCCCAGCTTGCTCTCATCAACCGCTCCCCGGACGTATATTGCACCGCCGTGCTGGCCGGTCCCTACCCATTCGCCCAACAGGTCAGATGCGTCGGTCGTATGCAGCCCGAGGATTATGATGACGCCCCCTGCCATATATTCGCCGAGGAAATCCCCCGCTGTTCCTCCCGCGACAATGATCGGTACACTCGACTGGTAGGTCTTCATGTGAATCCCTACGCGGTACCCGACGTCGCCCTTCACGAAGATGGTGCCGCCCCGCATGCTGTGCCCGACAATATCCCGCGCATCCCCGTGGATGACGATCCTCCCCGAACTCATCGTGTTCCCCACGCCGTCCTGCGCGTTGCCGTACACGGTGATGGCCGGGCCGTCCATGAACATCCCGAGATCGTTGCCCGGAGTGCCATAAATGTCAATGGTGATCTTCCCCGTCAGTCCATCGGCGATAAACCGTTGCCCGTTCACGTCGTCGAGGATGAGCTCCTTCGCACCGTTTTGTAAGGCCTCGTGCACCTTCTCGTTGAACTCGTTGTAATGTAGGCCATCCGCCATAATTCGCATGTTATGTACTCCTGCCAGTCGCCCTACCACCTACGCTTACTAATTGCCCGCCGCTTCCACACCGAGAATGTCAAGCGACGTCTGATCAAGTCCCACACCTCTGAGCCGGTCGCGGTTGCCCCGCAGGCTCTCTATTGAATTGATGCCCGCCGCTCCGAGTATTTCTTTTAATTCAATCGACCACGCGGCAAGCAGATTGGCCACTCGTCGTGCCCCTTCGTCGACATCAAGCCGCGCCCTGAGTTGGGGGTCCTGCGTAGCAATCCCCCACGCGCACTTGCCCGTATAGCACCGCTTACACACCGTGCACCCGAGGGCAATAAGGGCGGCCGTTCCGATCTTCACGGCATCAGCGCCCAGAGCGATCGCCTTCGCGACATCGCCGCTGCTCCGCATGCTCCCGCTCGCGATGATACTCGTCTCATTCCGTATCCCCTCTTCCCGCAACCGCTGGTCGACGCGTGCCAGGGCGTACTCTATCGGAATCCCCACGTTATCGCGAATCACCTTCGGCGTTGCCCCCGACCCCGCCCGGAATCCGTCGATCACGATGGCATCGGCGCCCGCCCGTGTGATCCCACTTGATATCGCGGCAACGTTGTGCACCGCCGCGATCTTAACAAACACCGGCTTTTTGTACCGCGTCGCCTCCTTCAGCGAGTTGACCAATTGGGCCAAATCCTCAATGGAGTAAATATCGTGGTGCGGGGCTGGACTGATTGCATCGGCGCCTACCGGGATCATCCGCGTCTCCGATATCTCGTCAGTGATCTTCGTGCCGGGAAGATGCCCTCCGATACCAGGCTTTGCCCCCTGCCCGATCTTAATCTCAATACCGGCGGCGACATTGAGGTACTCGGGATGGACGCCGAAACGGCCGCTTGCCACTTGCACGATGATGTGGTCGGCGTAGGGGTACAACCGCTTGTGGAGGCCGCCTTCACCCGACCCCATCGTCGTGCCCTGCATCGTCGCCGCACGGGCGAGCGCCTCGTGCGCCTCGAGGCTGATCGCCCCGTACGACATCTGCGCGATCATGATGGGCGTCTCGAGTTTCAGGTTGGGCGTGAGATGCGTTTTTAACGTGACGTTCTCTCGTCCACCATTATCGTCCAGTTTGAACTCCAATGCCTTCGGCTTTTTCCCGATATATGTCCTCAGTTCGATTGGCTCGCGCAACGGATCGATCGCCGGGTTCGTCACCTGACACGCGTCAAGCAGCAGGTTGTCGAACACCACCTGTTCGTGCAGCTCATTTCCCGTACTGGCGAGAATAACCGCGCCGGTCCTCGCCTGCGTGTAGATATCCCGCCGGATATCCTCCGTCCACGTCGGGTGGTGGCTCATCACCGACGGCGTTCGCGTAAGGGTTATCGCATCCTTAGGACACATGCTCACGCACCGCTGGCAGCCAACACAGCGATCGTCGAACGACTTTATCTTACCCTCCCGCCACGCGAGCGCGTCAAATGAGCAGTTTTCGATGCATCTCTCGCAGAGCCTGCACTGGTCTCTATTAATGTTCACCCGGAATTCGGGAACAGCGCTATACACTGCAGTTCACCGCGAGAACTACGCTAAACATGTTAACACACCTGCACCTGCGCAATTGCGGGCTTGCCGGCAGTCGGCGCCCACACCTTATCCGGATTGGCACACACGGCTCTGATTGCACTCTCCTCACTCGCCATGAACGTCGTGCTATCGTTCTTCGCACACACCAATGGCCGCAGCTTGATGCGATCAGAGAGTCCGATCATCGTGTTCTGACACGCGATACCGGCGAGTCCTGATCCGGTCGCCACAACGATCCCGAACGGCCCGTTCACCATCGCCGGCGCATACGTCATCCGCAGCGCCTCCATAACTTGCCGCTTATCCGGCGGCATTCGCTCGATCTTCTCCCAAAAGGGCGGCGCGAGCACCTCTGCCGCAAGTTCAATCGGAAGTGCGTGCCTCCGCACAAGCAAGTCCCACAGATACGCGAGCACCTCAGAGTCGGTAAAGAAGTTACACTGATACCCGTACGACTCGAGAAACCGCTTGTTCGTGCCATAACTGGTGATCTCGCCGTTGTGAACGATGCTCCAGTCCACGATACTGAACGGGTGCGCCCCACCCCACCAACCGCGCGTATTCGTCGGATACCGCCCGTGCGCCAACCACGTGTGCGCGCGATACTGCTCAAGCTTGTAGAGCGTCGCCACCTCATCCGGATATCCTGTCGCCTTAAAGACCCCCATATTTTTCCCGCTCGACACCACGAGGGCTCCCGGCAGGGCATTAAGGTTCATGGTGAGGTTGATAATGTAATCGTCTGCACTCCCATCATACCGCTCCGGCACGTCAACAAAAAACCGCCACGGGATGTACTCCGGCTCGATCGTCGCCACAGGACGCGTCTCGATCTCCTCATCCTTGTAGATGTTCACGTAGTTTTTCAGCAGCTCGTCTACTTTCTCCTTGACCTCAAAATCCTTGAGGAAGATGTGCAACGCATAGTACTCGCCGTACTCGGGGTACAGTCCGTACGCTGCGAATCCCCCGCCCAGACCGTTACACCGGTCATTCATCACTTTGATACCCTTCACTATGTGTTTCGCGGAGAGGAGCTTGCCGTTTTCACTCGTAATGCCCATAATGCTGCACAAATCTTTACACCCCTGTGCTTACCGACCAATTTTTGATATTTAAGTGCTAAGAGTAATTCGTCTTTTTTAAAGTACTCGTTTTAATGACAGAGCGCGACACCTCTTCGATGTAGTACTAAGCATAAAAACGCGCGTCACCATTGAATTTATATTCGTTAGTCTACGCAGTTAGCATCTACACACTGTATCGGGAAATAAGTGTCCATATTATTATATATACATATCTTAGTAAAAGCGTTTCGTTGAACAAATTTCTCGCAGAAACAGTTGAAAACGTATCAAAAACGTTGTCCGTGGACACAAGTCGGGTCGTTTCGTAGCGCCGACGCGAAGGCGTGAGATAACTCGAAAACGTCGCACTCTGTGAGGCACTACATCGTAAACCAATACTGTAAAGAGGGAGGACGTAGTAAACAGTGATAACGCTGTAGACGTGAGTAGGTTGATAAGGGCGGCACTTCAGCGACCTCGTTTCTCACATGCGCACTATACTCTCTCCTCTCTCTTATCTCCCCACACCCTCACGTGAGCGGTTGAACGCATATGATAAAAGATATAAAGACGTACAGAACGATCATTGAGATTTTAAGAGCAATCAACGAAAGCGATGTGCCCGTGGGGGGACGGACGCTCTCTACCATCTTGGCGCATCACGGCTATCCTATCGGTGAACGGGCGGTGCGCTATTACCTTACGTCGTTGGACCTTCAAGGCTATACGGTTAAAGTTGGCCACTTAGGCAGAGTGCTTACAGAGAAAGGGGTAAAAGAACTTAATGAGGCGATTGTTGGAGATCGGGTAGGATTTGTCGTTGCACGGATAGAGGAGCTTATTTATCAGACAAACCTTGACTTACAGCAAAAGAGTGGTGACGTAATCGTCAACGTCGCTACTATTGATAAAAATGATTATGATGCGGCAGTTGAAGCCGCGGGAAAAGTAATCGATGCGGGATATACCGTCAGCCCGTACGTGCGGATCATTGAAGAAGGCGATAAGATCGGTGCGGTCCTTGTCCCCTATGGATCGCTTGGCATTATCACGATGTGCAGCATGACTGTTGATGGCATTTTTGTCAAGCACGGTATTCCCACCAGTATCTTGTACGGCGGCATGCTTAACATAGAAGATAAACAACCGTCTGTATACACGGACGTGATCGCGTACAAGGGAACCTCCTTGGATCCTATTGCAATTTTTACGTCACGACGGATGACATCAATTCTTGAGGCGGCTACGACGGGCAGGGGCGCAGTCCTTGCAAACCTTCGGATAGTGCCTATGATTGCCCTGGATACAGCAAAGGAACTATTGCACGATGCGAAGAAATTAGGCATAATTGGGTGGGTCACGAATGCCAAAGATGATTCCTTTGGGATACCCCTTAAAGAAGAGGGGATGATGGGCATCAACATGTATGCGGGCGTTAATCCAATGGCCGCGCTGCATGAATTAGGCATCAATGTTAAGATCTATTCTATATCTTCTCTTATGGACATTCGACTCTTAAAACAGAGAATTTAACGTCAACGTATTTAGCGGATAGAAGCGCCTTCTCTCATTTTTGTGTCATCAAATCGTAAGCACCCACATTCGAGTGTTATTATGTATGACAGTACAATTCGGATAGAAGCGACGTGGCAGCAGCCTCTCATACTAATGACGATTGCACAATTGCTCATTAGTCAAACGTCACACTATATCGATCTACCTGTTATTTTTCTTGTCGCCATGTGAATGCGATGGGCACGGAGGACTGATGGCACGCGAAGGCCCCGGCAGACCTACAGCCGTGCGCGTAAATGATGCCGATAAACGGCAGGACAACAGTGCGGAGTACACCCATTGGGTGACGCCTGTCTTGAGGGGTGTGCAAAGGAGAGGGGAGGAAGGGAGAGGCACCGTATCGTGGTGGTACGCTGGCCCTCAGCGAGTAATAGGAACATTACCCTCTCTCCACGCCTATTCGGCTCTTGCCGTAGCTGAGACGCACGCCTAACGATTTTAAGTACTTGCACGATTCTCCCGGGCAATGGATGAGCACCTCCGCTAAGTCCTCAGGCTTGTCGATGTCCGTGCTCATGTAAAACGAGTCTAATATCTTGACGGGCAGCTCCCGTTCTCGTGCGATCCGCACGTGCTTAAGGAAACTGACTTCATAGAAGTCCACCCTGAACGAGGACGGGTCGTGCATGTAGATCGCATTCGTGCCGCCTCCACGCCCCGGGACGAGCGTGATCCCCTCTGAGATCAGCCATCGTACGTGCCAGCTCCTCATAAGCGGGACATCCGACATGACGATGAGCGTCGGCTCACGAAGGTCTGCGATAAACTCATTTAATGCCTCGTTCAGGTCGTGATGACTAATCTGTATGGTCGCGTTACTAATACCGGTCATCTCACTGGTACCCATCGTCTCACGGGTATTGATCGTCTCACTCGTGTCCAGCGTGAACTCTTCAGTGGCCAGTATGGTAATGTGTGTGTCCTTCAGGCTGTTCAGGACGTCCCTGAGCATCGCCATCGAGAACTCCCTTCGTTCCTCTGGCGAGAGGAACGGAGCAAGCCTCTTTTTTGCCCCTGTTGTTTTAAACGGCACTACGGCGTTTACTCGCTTCATCGCGTTTCCCACTCACATTGGCGACATGCCTTTCGTTTATATAGCAACAATACCATATAACAGTTAAAAAACGTTCGCTTTCACGTGATTCACTATGGGAATAGGCGCCGCAGAGCTACTTACTGCACCCATCGATTCGCTTCCAGAACGCTCGCCGGAACGGGTGACGTACACACGAAACGTCTTCATCCCCGTTACGAACGTGTGTCGAAACGCGTGCGGCTACTGCGGGTTTAGGCGAAGCGTGGGGGACGCAGAAGCGAACCTTATGATTCCCTCCGAGGTACGGGACTTACTTGTGCGGGCGCGAGCGGCCGACTGCACTGAGGCACTGTTTACCTTCGGCGAGCGGCCGTACGAGGTCCCGGGTTTCTACGAGATGCTGAAGGAGATCGGATACGACAACAGCGTCGACTACCTCGTTGACCTGTGCACAATGGCCATCGATGCCGGGCTGTTGCCCCACAGCAACCCGGGCCTGCTTACCTTTGATGAGCTTAAGGAACTAAAACCGTTCAATGCGAGCATGGGGCTCATGCTCGAGACGACCGCTTCAGTGGAAGCGCACCGGGGCTGCCCGGGAAAGGAGCCGGAGCTGAGAATCTGGATGATTGAGGACGCCGGACGGCTTAAGATACCGTTTACCACCGGCCTGCTACTCGGGATAGGGGAGACGTGGGGGGATCGGGTGCGTTCGCTCGAGGTGATCGCAGGACTTCACCGGCGGTATCGTCATATACAGGAGGTCATCATACAGCCGTTTGCACCTAAGTCGGGAACCGCGATGGCAGCGGTTCCGGAGCCACCGCTTGACGACGTGGTGCGGATGGTAGCGCTCGCGCGATACCTCCTTCCTGATGACATCGCCATTCAGGTCCCACCAAATCTCACGGCGGTGAGGCCGCTGCTGCTGCGGGGGGCGTCGGACATCGGTGGGCTCTCACCCATTACGGTGGATTACATAAACCCCGAGCACGAGTGGCCCGATATAGCGAAGATGGGCCTCGAGCTCACCGAACGGCTGCCGATTTACCCACAGTACGTGCGTGGTGGGTGGTACAGTGAGACGCTCGCCCCCCTCATCACCGAACTTGCTGATGAGCGCGGATTGCGAAGAGTCAGCTAGGAGAAGAAAAAGGAGAGCGGAGAGCATGGACATCGTTCACATTGGAAAGGCAAAGACCGTGTATCGGACGGATAATGCGGATGAGTTTATCATCGAGTTTCGGGACGACGTTACCGCATTTGATGGAAGGAGAAAGGGGAGCATCGCTCAGAAGGGGTTCTATAATGCGCAGATATCAGCGCACCTCTTTGAACTGCTGGAGGACCACGGCATAAAGACCCACTACCGGCGGATGGTGAGCGATACCAAGATGCTTGTAACAGCAGTAGACATCGTGCCTCTTGAGGTCATCCCACGAAACATCGCGGCGGGGTCGATCGTGAGAAAGTATCCGTTTACGGAAGGGCAGAGGTTTATTCCACCCCTTCTTGTCATCGATTACAAATCGGATGAATACGGTGACCCCATGGTCAATGAGGACATCATTGCGGCTCTTGACCTTGCCACCAGGGAGGAATTACAGGCGATAAAGGACCTGAGCCTTCGGGTAAACGCGATCTTAATGGAGTATCTCGACGAAAGAGGGCTGCTGCTTCCGGATTGTAAACTCGAGTTCGGAAAGGAGAAGACGAACGGGGAGCTCCTTGTCGCAGATGAGATAAGCTGTGATACGTGCCGCTTGTGGCTTAAAGACTCGGGGCAGTCACTCGATAAGGACATCTTCAGGTATGAAAGAGGAGACCTCCTCACCGCGTATGAAGAGGCGGCGAAGAGAATCTTGAGTTGAATTGGTTGCGGTACGAGAAGAGAAGTGAGATTGCGCGTCACGACACGATCAGAAACGTTCATTCGCGGCAACGACCGTTGTTCACTGCTGTCCGAAAATGTCCTCCTGTGCTATTACAGCACAAGGAAATACAGAACGTGAGCTACTGCAAGAACTTCGAACAAGGTGGCGAGGGTCTGGCCGATGTCCGGCATTCCTTGGACGACCTGCGCTATGGTTAAAAAAAGACCGCCTAAGAACATACCAAGAGGCGCGAGCAACATTAGATAACTCCTCCGTTTTTGATTTGCACGGTTCGCTGACGAGCGCCGTCCCGTTTGGTGACCGATCTGATTAACTATTCTTGATATGGTATATAAGCGTATCTTGCGAGGGGACTGGTGGAAACCCGGTTGATTCCCTTGGTGGATTCACGGTTTGTGTCTCGGTTGGTCTTGACAAAAATAGCATATACCTAATTCGCTCATTTATGAGCGATGGGCGGCTTACATATTGATAGCGCCCCGGAAGGTAATTTCGATAAGCAGAATTGAGAAGTTCGTGATTTCGCTGCTATACATACGGAATTTCAACGACGGCATGGGCGGTTATTATCTATGTGGCTTGCGTTAGATGAAAGATTGGAATTCTTCTCGCAGGAACGCTCTTCTTTCTTAATAATAAAAATGTAAGGACAACATTTATTCAATATACTAGCACTCTTTTTAATGCTACGCGGTCTGTTCTCTTGGGTTGCACTTGTCCAAGAGCGGGTCCCTGTCAATTGCCATATACTGCGTAACTTACTAATAGCAACATTAGTGTAGAATAAGCTACGCGATATGGGGGGCTGACGACCTACACCTTCTTGAGAATTTCAACCCAAGAACACCCTGCCGCGTAGCTAACTATTGTGAATGTTGCTATACAACATAAATATTGCTTTTTTTATAACATTTTAACCTGTAAATAAGTTGTAGTACTTAAGAAACCAACCGACCCACCAACCGCAGATCCAGCAAGAGAATCAACCGTTGTTACACCAGTGCCCTTGCGAGCATTGGGGCCGCTTTGTCATGTTAGAGTATCTGGTGACTTACGGCATGTGTACTTCCACTAAATGTGTTTGCTGGCGCTTCACTGCTTATAGGGATAACCTCTTATTACTACGGCTGTCTCGCGGTCGGTCGTTGCCCTTAGCGTTCAAGCCTCGTGCGCAAAGTAACGCCCTTGACTCGCCTAGTAGAAGAAGGGGGGAAGAGGGCAATCCCTAAATCCATTTTTCGTGCCGCACGATCAGCCACCCCGCAACAGCGCTCACAATGGCATTTGCGACGATCCACACGTACCCAAGCCCGAGAAGTCCCATCGTGATGAGGGAGATATAGCCAAGCCCGATGATGAGCATCGAAATGGCAAAACTCACGTACGTGATCATCCGTACATCTTTTTGGATCCGCTTGATGGTGATGTAAATCGACGGCACAACCGTGAAGATGCTCGAGATGGCGAGCAGCCGCAGCAGCCCAAAGGCCTGGTCCGAGTACTCCTTGCTGAAGAGCAGCAGCAGCTTATCCCCAAACACGAGGACAAAGAGCAGTGCGGGGATCAACAGTAGGAGCACAAACTTCAATGATTTTATGACGTTTTCCCGCATTGGCATCTCGTGTGACCCCTCCACGAAGAGGGAGGTGGAAACGGCAGTCGGTATGACAGTAAGGAGCGCCGCAACCGAGTAGGCAACGTAGAAGTACGCGCTCGCTTGAGCGCCGATCGTGTTC
>CAZKZX010000051.1:0-9472 GCA_964557335.1 uncultured Methanomicrobia archaeon
AAATCGAAAACATCGTACGGTGGTCAGTTACTATACAACAAGTATTAGCGATACTTAGTGTAATGACAATGCCCCTAAAATTCAGAGATTTGTTTAATGAATAATACATCGTCCGGAGCCGATAGCTTAGTAAAGATGTTTTAGAGTAATAAAGGTAATTTGGACGATCGATTTGTAGGGTTCAATTTGTATGTGATGAAATAAACTGACTCCTTATTAAACTAACAACTTATTCTGTAGAAGTAATATTCCACCTTACTTCCCGACATCATAATAATAACTGCAACCTATTAGCAACGGTCGAATGAAGTGAGGCTAATATCAAGATGCCTTTGGTTCATTCAACTTTAATTGTTCATATAATTTTATTCAGTGGCATAACTCATCACTCACTCTCAATTTTAAACCGCAGCAATGCAGCTATTCCACCTAGTTTTTCCAACCTCTGACCCGGTTCAAACTCTGTGCTAAATACTACAACGTGCCCATCTGATTTGTCAACATGCATCAGAATTTGGTCTATGTCAACGCCTCGCTCTCGCTCGTGCCGCAACGTCTCATCAGCGATGAGGAGGGTATCGATAGCCCCCCACTCTTCAGCTTTTTTTACCTCGTCCCATCCATAGGCAGCCTTTCCGTCAGTTGCGATCTCCTTCATAAGTTCTTCGATCAAACGTGCCTCCTTCGCGATGTGTGCATCCTTTACGAGCCTATCTAACGCTCCCCGCCTTAGCACCTCTTGGAAACCCGAAATGCCAACACTCATAACGTTTTCGACAACAGTTTTTTTTGCGAAGTCCTTATCCTTTTGTGTAGCAACATAGATGAAATCTTCTTTTATAAATCCGGGACCAGCGACTATGTAGTTTTGTGCACCGGTATTTGTTAACTGTTCGTAAACCTCTCCGAAAAACTCAGCTGGTGAGCCTCCCTCCATTTTTCCAGCACCCTGTCGAACAGTTGAGATCTCTTCAATTCCGTATTGCCGGAGCACCCCAATGTGTGCCTCTCCGGATTCAATCGTTAATATTGCAACTTCAGGACTGCTAGATTCCTCAACTGCTTTTTTAATTCTATCAAGTTGATCTTGACGCCATCTTTTTACTATTGAGACGTCACGCATTGGCTCAACGTTTAACGTATGGTAACACCCCACGTCTTGGCCTGATTCAATTACGCCACTAATGCGCAAACGATTGGCAAATTTGTGAAATTCAACGGAAGTGACACGCACACCGAGCCTCATCGGTTTGCGCTCCGTTTTTTCAGGTCTGAGTTTATCAGTAGCACTCTCGACTTTCCTGAAGGTGAGGGCATAGACGAGGTCGCCTTTTTCGATGAGATACTTTAAATGCCAAAGGTCATCAAGTGATTCCGGCAACAGGGCTATTTCACCTTCTAGGTGAAGTAGTGACTTTTTTAAAACGCGCATATATACTTTTTATTTGGGCGTTAATGCCCTTAATTTTTCCCGCGCCTTAGCAATAGTAGTCGGAATCGGATTGGCGATTCCCTCAAAAATTCTGTATGCTACGGGAGGTCGCAACTTTGTTCTGTGCATAAGATCTGGGTCGCTAAATGCTTCATCAGGCGTGCAATCCCTCATTATCATTCCATCGTAAAGTACGCATACTCGTTCTGCCCACTCGCAAACGAGATCAACTTCGTGAGTCGCTATCAGTATGGTCTTCCCAGAGTTATGTAGGTCATTAAGGACGTCCACGAGCGATTCAGCGCTTTCAGGGTCAAGGTTTGCTGTCGGTTCATCAAGCACGATCACATCTGGTTCCATTGCGAGTATGCCTGCCAAGGCGACTTTCTTTTTCTCACCGCCACTTATGTGGTGAGAGCTGCGCTTTTCATAGCCAGTGAGCCCCACGAGTTCAAGCGCGTCCTCCACCCTACGTGCCACCTGCTCTTTCTTGAGCCCGAGGTTCATTGGCCCAAATGCAACATCATCACATACTGTGGGTGAAAATACTTGATCATCGCAGTCTTGAAATATTAGTCCCACGGCCCTTCTGACCTCTTTTAGGTTTTTTTGAGTAATAAGCTGTCCATTTACCTTAACGGCTCCTGAAGTCGGGAGCAGTATGCCATTTGTGTGGAGCAGGAGAGTGGACTTGCCTGAGCCATTTGGTCCTACGAGGGCGATCTTCTCGCCTTTTTCTATCCGATAATCTATTCCTTTCAATGCTTCCGTGCCATCAGGGTAATTGTAAAATACGTTTTCAAACTCTATCATAGGACTACCTTAGAATGACCGTGAGTAATGCTATAAAAGCTATAAAAGTGACACCACCGAGTACGTCATGCCGCGTTATTTTAATAACATCCAATGTATTTATCGTACCGTCGAAGCCCCGCGCGAGCATCGAGCGATAGATCCGCTCACCCCTCTCATAAGCCTTGATGAATACCAGTCCTATCGTCTTAGCACTTGCGCTGAGCCGAAGTTTGTATTGAGCACCTTCTATGCACTTCGCTGCCTTTGCTCGCTCAAGCCGCTCAGCTTCATCCGTGAACACGAAGATGTAGCGATACGTAAATGAGATCATCGAGGTAATAAGGGGTGGAACCTTTAATTTTTCGAGTGCCGCAAGGAGCGTGGGAAAGCGAGTCGTTGAAGTAAGAAGGACTATAGCGTAGATTGAGATGTACGCTCTGAAGAACAGAAGTGCTGCTATGGCAACTCCTTCACTTGTAACATTCAGGATGCCCCAGGAGGCAATGGAACTCCCAGATGTTGTTAATGCTTTGACTAGCGCAAAACTACCGGCGAAAGGAACAACTATAGAAGCCTTCACGAACGCCCACTTTAGCGGAACCAGTGAAACTATAAAAACTCCCGTGAGCAAAGCAAATGATGCGATTAGTGCATAGATATTCATAGCAGAGGTTGCGAGCACAATAAATGCGAGTATGCAGATGATTTTAACCCGAGCATCAATCCTGTGAATGGGTGAGTTTCTGTCGGAATACTTGTCGATGAAATCGTGTCGCATTGATGATACATCATTTCGTATGTTATTTATAATTAGTCTTACGAATTTGTAAATAAGTGTTACTAGCCTGTAGAAATGATGCTCACGGCCTCATCGTATCGAAAACTTGTGAACCCCCAAGCTCAAACCTCTGCTTGATGTTTTCTTAATGAACTTTAGAACAACGAAGCAGAAGATTGGTTTTAACGAGCGCACTGGGGCTATGGAAGCGGAACTCTCCCAAGGGCATCTAACTCCCTGAGGTACTTCAAGCGTCGTGCCTCATAAGCTAATTTGTTAGAGCCAAATGGTACGTATTCTGCCACTCTCCAACCTGCATTTGCTAAGTCTATCTTGGTGGTATCCGAGAGACCTTTAAGGAATCCAAATTCCATCATATCCCTCTCATTTTCCATTTTACGTTTTAGCCACCCAATAAGCTCAGGGTCGTGCGTTCCTACTGAAAATGGCTCTCTACTCGCGATACTAATTTCGACAAGCGCCTTGAAACGCTCTTGGGCATCCTCAAACTTAATTGTGTCTCCCATGTAAGTACCCTTCACGATACGAGGTTTGATCTTACGTTCGATAACTTTCTGAAGGTCTCCCGGCGTGCGATCGAGGTACGCTTGCAGCGCAAGAGTCGGAGGAACACCCTCCTGAGCGCGTTGTAGAGCGATGTCGAGAGTGTAACCAACTAGACCGCGTCCCTCCATATCTATTTCGATTCCCACATTGCGGCTTGCCGTTTCATTTGCAATGGTATTCACGTTCTTACGGCATAGTGCCAGATCAAAGGTTGCGCCTATACTTGTTAACTTTAAGGCAAGGGATGCATCAAGCGAATGTTCTTCAATAGTTCTTGCACACGATAAATAGGCTTCAACTGATTGTAAAGCCTGCTTTTTGTCTTTGGCGTATTCCCCAAGGACATCAAGCATGCACCGAAGGCCTTGCGCATTTCTTCCCTCACACCACCGAACTGCGCTCTGTAGGTTTGGCAACGACCAACGCTCTTCGAATTCACCCATCGCATTTTCTATATCAGCTTAGGCAGAAAAGGTTATTGGTATGCTCATTTACTGCATAGGTGAGCATTATTGTTCTATAAGCGAAAGATCAAACTACGTTAAGTGAATTTCTTCAATCAAGACTGAACTTTGTGTACAGTGGTCGCGTATAAGTATCACCACAGTTGATTCGAATCCTGATCATCCCCTCATTTAGAAGTGTTATGAGCCCCTCTTTATTCTCTGTCATTCTGTTACTCTGCAGCCGTATATTCGTCATTGGAAAAATTAGGTGAAAAGTTCAGCTAGGTCTGTTTTTTAGGATATTATGATTCCAAAAAGCTAGCAGTTCATTTACACAATTCTCGCCTTTTTTACACTTGGGTTTTAGTCGGTTCCTGTCGCGTGCCTCTTTATCATAGTGATTTTATGTGCGTCTGCAATTTACGTTAGTAGCCCTCGTTGACCGCGTACAGTAAGATGTAAAGTTCTTTTGTTAGGAAGAAGATTTAAACAATATCGGCATATAGCAAACCATATGATCGAAGACAAGAATTACGTCGCCGAAGAAGTGGCCGAGGATATCCTCGACCTAATCAAAGAGTATGAAGAAGAATTGAAGAAGTTACGTGAGAGGGAGAGCGAGCTTTACGATCATCTTAAGAGAAATTTTAGCGCGGAGCAGGCAGAGCTGATTAAAAACTATGTATCAGTGAGGATAGACAAGTCTTTACGGTTATTCGAGCTAGATCTTCGGACGAGGTACGCAGAGGAAGAGTCAGAAAGCGCGCAGGCCGTAGATAGTTTGTTTAAGGAGTATTACGATTTATAGCTTGTAGATTAACGGATCATTTAACATGTCCTACTCTATTATGCATACGTTGACTGTTTTGCACTCACTCGTTTATTGTTAGTTGCAAAATTTAAAACGTCGAACCTTAGAGTTTATATATAGTGTAAGTCTTAGAAGATGTCTAAAAGCCGCAAGGGGTTACTCGCACATATGAATGTCATTGAGACTGAGGGGCTTACTAAGATCTACGGGGACACGGTGGTAGCCGTAGACAGCGTTAATTTGATGGTAGAACGTGGGTCAGCCTTTGGGCTTCTCGGCCCAATTGGAGCCGGAAAATCGACCATCATAAACATGCTTATGAATTTTATTAAACCCACCGCTGGCACGATAAAAATCTTTGACTTTCAAGTGCCTTCTCAGTTTTACGAGGCGCAAGAGAGAATTGGCTACTTGCCGGAGCGTCCAGGATTTTATACCAATTTTTCAGCGGAACGCAATCTAACGTACTTCGCAAGTCTCTCAGGAATAAGAGAGGATAGACAAGAGAAAGTCAGAAACGTATTATCGCTTGTCGGTCTTGAAGGAAAAGAGGATCTACCCGTTAGAGCTTACTCACTGGGGGCGAGAAAGAGGCTAGGAATTGCGGCTGCGATGTTGAATAGTCCTGAACTATTCATACTCGATGAACCGAGCACAGGGTTGGATTTACAAGGGATGAAGGATATCACAGCTCTCATTCATGAACTTAACGTCAAGGACGTTACAATGTTGCTCGCAAGCCACAACGTCAAAGAGGTTGCAGAGATCTGTGATACGGTTGCGGTTATAAAATCGGGAAGAATCATGATGACGTCTTCTACGAAAAAGTTTCTCGCTGATATAAGAGGAAAAACCGCTCAGCTCGAGGTAGAACTTGCCGAAATAAGTGATGCAGTCATACAGGCTATAAAGTCCGTTGAGGGCGTGCAATCGATAGAATGTGAGAAACTGAGCGTAATTTTGAAATCCCGACTAGGCATAAACGAGGATGTGAACGACGCTATCGTGAAGGCAGGCGGTCGTATAAGATCGCTCAGAGAATCACCATCTTTAGAAGAGGCGTATATACGAATGACGGGGGGAGAAACTCTTGAGTGAGCTCTCGCGAGAGGTGTACGGTTTTGTGGCAGTGGCTCAAAGGGAATTGAGCGCGATCGTCAGAACGAGGAGATTCATAGTTTTTGGATTGATATTTGTCCTTTTTGCTGTTGTCGGCGCTTATTATGGAAATCTCGACTTGGGACGGTCAATATCTCCCGCAAGTGGCTCTCCCGATCTTAAACTGCACCCAGTTAATTACGCTATGAGCATTGTTTACTCGTATAGCGATATATTCTTATCAATTCTTGGACTTGCGTTGTCTTATGATGCAATTACCAACGAGCGAACGCTGAGGACGCTTGCACAAGTACTTGCCCGGCCAATACGAAGGGCTACGGTGATTTTTGGGAAGCTCTCAGCATACATAGCGGCTGCCGGAGGGTTGTTTGTAGTAACCACACTCGTGCTGTTTGGCGTGCTATCAATCGTTACGCATCGATATCCCGGTATTTATGACTTCGAGCTGTTGTTGCTCTCAATGGTCGTTATAATATTGTACCTTGCATCGTTTGTGGGTCTCGGGATGCTGATATCAACCCTTACTAGAACAAACCTCGACTCCCTGTTGGGAGCTGTATTCGTTTGGGTCCTCTTGTTGACGTTCGCATATGCAGGAGTCATAACAGGTGTGAGCGCAGTGCCAACAAACATAGGTGCAACGACGGATCTGCCGTACAGTCAGTTCCCCCTCTACTCGAAGGTGCTCCTGTGGTTAAATCCAGGCAGCCACAACGTAGCCGTACAATCACTTGCGGGGGATTTCTCGAAGCTGACGGCGGGACTCTCGTATATAGCTAACGTGATTTTTCTTATCGCTATCGTAATTGTGACACTTGTCGGGACGTATTACGTTTTTAACAGGGCTGATGTGATTTAACGTTATTTAGCGTTTTCTTTTTATTTTATGGTTTTTATTTTATTTCTTGAGCGATTAATATTTATAAGATTAAAGTTCTATGAAATTAGAAGCACAAAGGATATACAATCTTTTGAGAGGTGCCACATAGATGAAAAAGCAAATTAGTTTAATGGCGCTAATAGCGATCATCGCTACGTTCGTCGCGTTCTCCGGAGTGGTATCAGCTCAAGCTAACGTTCAAGTGTTGTTCTTTGAATCCCCACACTGTGGAGCATGTAAACAGATGGAGCCGGTTATTGCGAGCCTGCAGGCAAAAAATCCTGGGGCAAGCATTGTTAAGTACGACGTTACTACCGCGGAGGGCAGAAACGCCGCCTTGGCAAACGGAGTGCCAAACGGTGCCGGTACGCCCATTATAATTATACTCGCAGGAGGCTCCCAAGTATACTACCACGAGAGCACTGTTGTGGATGAGGCTACATTGCAGGGGATCATCAACCAGCACGCGGTTAAGGCGACTCCAGTCGTACAACCTACGCAGCAACCTAAAATTACACCTTCACCTATCAAGCTCCAAGCAACAGCAACCCCGATGCCTACTTCAATGCCGCCCATAACCGTCGAAAAACAGCCACAGACAGTTCCTGAGTTTTCAATAGCTGGACTTGGAATTCCAGCGCTCATAGTTGGCGCCATATATTTGTTTGTAAGAAGAAATTAAGTCGGGGTTTCACCTAAAACCCCTTTTTATCTTCGGCGTTAGCATGTGTTAGATTCGATAGCTCATTTTTAGATTAGAATATTTGCTGCCTAAGTCTCTGACGGATCATCGAGACCTTTCCATTGGAAGTGAAGTCTCAACATGAGTGCTTATTTATACAGTCCGAGTTTAACTATGGAAATACATCCAGCTTAGCCTTAGATAATGCTTAGGCTGGTGTATAGGAGGGAATAGCTCTGGAAAAGAGGCGAGTGGTGAATGTGCTGTTAATAATAGCTGCGGCTGCGGCGCTTTTTATCCAAATTGGGTCGGCTACAAGTGACTGTCCAGACTGTAGAGTTGTTTATGACAACGGGGTGACTCCACTTACAAGTGGAACGCAGACAGATGGCATCCTCGGTTCATTATCTCTTCTTGACCCGTCAACGGGAGCATTCATGAGCGCTACCCAGGTGCATTTAGCGTCCATCATTGTAGGGCTTCTATAAGTCCATTAGACTATCTGCGCCCGTTAAAGCACGGCTATTTTCAGATTACTCATATAATGTATTCTGAACCACATGTTACATTACGAGAAGTTTCGGGTGCGCTTCTCATAACCCCATAGCTCCCTAGTCAACCCACGATGGGCGTGAGAGATAAGTTTCAGAACATATGTTACCTCTCATCTTCAGAGTCTTCTTAAACTTAATTCTAGAAACCCCCTAAAAAAGAGTTTTAACACTAAGTTTGTACAAGTGATCGCTAGTAATTTCGCTCTAGGTGAAAGAGGTGGGTGGACGTGCCTCTATTTTCTAACGAGGCCGCTTTTTGAGCCGAAATCGCTTGTTTCTCAAACTCAGTCCCCAGGCTATGCAGCCGAGCGCAAGTATGAACATAATGCCACCAACGCTGCTCGGTGTGCCGAATACATAGGGGAGAAGTCCTATAATAAAAAGTCCAATACCTAGCAGCATGAAGAGATGCCCCACATTGTCATCGATTTTGAGCAAATAAAATGCAAGAGCGAGGGCGAGAACGGCAAGTAATATGAGCGCGAGTACGTTTGCATCAACCACGTTGTCTACCTCTTATGCTGTATACCCCTATGTAGAACCGCTTTGTTTATACTTTTGGTTAAAAACTCTGCTCCACTTTTCTGGTAAGCCAACCACTGAATAGATCACTCTCGACACCTCTACGTATCAGTAACAGACGCATTGTATAGCATAATTCCGTGAGACAATGTTATGAACAAACGGCTCCGTGAT
This sequence comes from uncultured Methanomicrobia archaeon, assembly GCA_964557335.1. Classification (GTDB taxonomy): domain Archaea; phylum Halobacteriota; class Bog-38; order Methanoflorentales; family Methanoflorentaceae; genus DASPRZ01. Next base: position 8,761 of record CAZKZX010000051.1, read on the forward strand.
ACGCATTTTTAGCTTTAGAAGAAATCACATAGAGCTAGAAACACAGGTGCGATTTCAATAAACTAGGACATCGTAGGCCTGCTCGCGCGGCCAACTCCCGTGGATATAACTTATAATCGTTATGTAAGTACTCTCTGATCTTAAGACCTACAAAGGAGGTTAAATAGAAAATATAACGAGAGAGGTATGGTCAATCAGTAAAAGTTGAATAATTATCAGTATACTACAAGAGATTCCTGATTTAACCAATACCTCCTATTATGCCGCGGCGTCGTATGTGTACTTAAGGTATAGTTCATTATTATTTGAGAGCCATTAACGTTTTTATAACTGGATCTAGCCAGGGCATTAGCATTGAAATCATTTGCATAAAGGGACAAAACAAAAGGCACAACATTTAATTTTCACCTCCTCTCTACTTTGGTCAGTTTTCGTAATATACGAACCGGTATAGTTTTAGGTATATATAGATTTTCGTATTAATTGACGTCAGCATCCTAATAGTGATAAAAAGGGAACCAGAAGTAACTAGACTGCGTATGAAGTACCATCATTAACTTTTGTAAACGTCTTTGATAAAAAGTAAAATGAGGCTGACCTCGCCTTTAAGAAAGAGCACTTCAATTTTATAAAAACAGGCTGGACGCGTCATCACTTGTCAGAAACAGTAATCGAGTAGACGCGTTTCTATGTTCGCACGTGTGGCCGATCA
>CAZKZX010000052.1:0-9338 GCA_964557335.1 uncultured Methanomicrobia archaeon
TCAACAACTAGATCGTGAATACCACAATAAATGGCTTGAAACATTAACGTGGAACGGTGATAGTTCTGTATGTAGATAGTGATAATTCAAAAACAGAACACATTGACAGCTCTGTCGACTGCGCACCACGTGGCACTGGACTACCTGAAATACCCGACCAACTGACGTTCAATGGACATTAAACCTTCACCTGTCGGCTCACTACGACTGCATGTGAGCTATAAGCCACTCCCGGTGATAGATGAGGTAGCAGAGAAGACCTGCCAACCCTACGATCACAGCAATGTCGAGGTACACGAACGCAGCCTCAATATCTTTCCAATGCGGTCCGAGCAGCACGCCGACGTACGCGAGAGCAAAGCACCAAGGGAACGACCCCAGCACTGTGTACACAGAGAATTTTCGTATGTCCATCTGTGCAATCCCGGCGGGAAGCGATATGAATGTTCGGATGACAGGCAACATCCTGCTTATGAAGATGGCCCCCTCTCCGTGTCGCTCAAACCACTCGTGCGCTCGGTCTATCTCCCGTTTCCGTATCAGCACGTACTTGCCGAATCGGTCAAGAAAGGGCCTACCCCCGTACATCCCGACAGCGTAGGCAACGAGAGAACCGACAAGACAGCCAAACGTTCCTGCTAGCGTCACGCCAATGAGGGTGAGTTCGCCCCTCCAAGCCACATATCCTGAAAACGGCATGATGACCTCGCTCGGAAGGGGGATGCATGCGCTCTCAAGCGCCATGCCGATAAAGACGCCGAAATAACCGAGCTGTTCAATAACGTAGACGATGAAGTCACTCAACGTAGCGATGATGCTGACCATTGCATTACTCGCCAACGCAGGAGGTGCTTAAATACTTGTTGTTGTACAGTCTGACGACGATACAGCACGCCATTACCCCACACGAATTTGACGCCTGCTGTGTTGTGTATCTTTTTTAAATGATATTAATTCGATCTACCGTCCTATAGCAACGTATTTCGCAGTAAGGCATAGAGGTGAAAAGAACGTAACGATGTAGATACTCAAAATATCAAGGTAAGAAAGCATTTCATTCTTTTATATACCGTCGCGCAAGTATCTTCACCAACTCAAACAATACAAGGCTGCCCATACCTATAGCGACGCTCGCGATAATCCAACCGATCGATAATGGCGCAAAATGGAATATGTCTTGCAAGATCGGGATGTACAATGCACCGGCGAGGAAGGCGAGCGCTCCACCGACCACCCACCACAGCGCAACATTGCGGGTGTGTAGCACGCTGATGATGCTGCTTGCCCACGATTTATCACTGATAATGAGACAGAGATTTGCAATGACGAGCGTTGTGAACGCCACGGCGCGAGCGGCATTTTCACTTAGCCCGTAATGCGCGGCAGTGTTGTGGATGAGCATGACGAGAAGGAGGATGCTGAGCCCTTGAAACAGACTGACACTCAGCGCCTGCCGTGTGAACAAAGGCGCTCGCGGGTTACGCGGGGGGCGGTCCATCACGTTTAGCTCCGCTGGTTCTGCTTCAAAGACGATTGAGCAGGCTGGATCGATGATGAGTTCTAAAAATACGATGTGAACGGGCAGGAGGATGAGCGGCCAATTGAAGAGAACAGGAAACAGCGAGACCCCCGCGATGGGAACGTGAATGGCGACGATATATGCCATTGCTTTTTTAATGTTGTCATAAATCCTTCGGCCGAGCCTAATGGCGTGTACGATAGAGGAGAAGTCGTCGTTGAGCAGCACAAGTGCGGAGGCTTCGCGCGCGACGTCAGTCCCCCGTCCGCCCATCGCAACACCGATATCTGCCGCTTTCATCGCAGGCGCATCGTTTACGCCATCGCCGGTCATCGCGACAACGTCACCATTCGCCTTAAGGGCTCTGACCAAACGGAGTTTTTGCTCGGGCACCGTCCGAGCGAAAATGCTTACGGTTTTAATGCGCTCCTGAAGCGTCTCTTCACTGACCTTCTCTAGTTCAGGCCCTGTTATAATCTCGGCCTGCGTTAGCCCGATTTGTTGCGCGATGTTTTTTGCAGTGCCGGGGTAATCACCAGTAATCATGATCACGCGTATTCCTGCGGTGTAGCATTCCTGGACCGCCTGTGGCACCTGCGGCCGCACGGGATCGGCCAATCCGACTAATCCAAGGAATTCAAACGTGAATTCGTGCTGCTCTGAAGGTAGCGTCGTCTTCAGGAACTGCGCCTTTGCCACTCCCAACACACGCAACCCCATGTTGGCGAGGACGTTGATGCGCCCAGCAAGCTCACGCTGTTGCACCTCAGTAAAATGGCACAAATCAGCGATAGCCTCGGGTGCCCCTTTTGCAGCGATGATATACTCGTCCTCATTAGGGGACCGCCAAACGTGTGAAAGCGCCATCAACTGCTCAGATAAGGGATACTCTCGCACGAGCGTCCAATCGGCATGGAGGTGCTCCGTCGCGGTAAGGTAGCACTCGCCCAGCTCTTTGAATGCCTTCTCCATCGGATCAAACGGATCTTTTTGACTCGCCAAGATGCTGAATTCAACGATTTCGTGGAAGGTCTCAGGCAGCGGTTTTCGCGCAGTGTAGTCCACGTCATACTGCTCGCCGTTAGCACAGATTGTTTTGACCGACATTTTGTTGAGCGTAATTGTGCCCGTCTTATCCACGCACAGCACTGTTGCAGCGCCGAGCGTTTCGACTGCAGGAGCCCGCCGGGTGAGCACTTGTTGCTGTGAGATGCGCCACGCGCCGAGCACGAGAAAAACAGTCAGCACGACGGGAAACTCTTCCGGCAGCATGGTCATTGCCAGGGCGATGGCGGCAAGCAGCCCCTCGAGCCAGTTACCTCGCACTACTCCGTAGGTGAGCACGACGATGATAAAAAGGGAGGTGGCGAAGAGCGCGATATCGCGTACGAGCTTTCCGGTTTGGATTTGAAGCGGTGTTTTTTCCTCATCGACTGAGCGGAGTGCCGCACCTATCCTTCCAATTTCCGTATTCGCCCCTATGGCACGTATCTCTGCAACCCCCTGCCCGCGCACCACCAACGTACCCGAATACACGTAGGGAGTCCCTTCACCACCAGGGCGTCCCACGTCCTTCGCATTGCCACCAGCTTTTTTACGGACCGGCACTGATTCGCCCGTGAGCAAGGACTCATCGATGGAGAGGTTGGTGCTTGAAAGAAGAACCCCGTCAGCGGGAACGCGATCGCCTTCCCGTAACAGTACAATATCGTTCCGGACGACTTCACGGCCGGCGATCCGCTGCTCAGCACCGCTTCGAATGACGAGCGCGCGTGGACTTGAGAGGTCTCGAAGCGCTTCTAATGTGCGCTCGGTCCGCCGTTCTTGGTAAAAGGTGATCCCGATGATGACGAAGACGAAGCTCAGCAAAACAAACCCTTCTTGTGCATCTCCGACGATGAGGTAGATGCTTCCGGCAGCAAGAAGGAGGAGAAACATCGGCTCACGGACAACACCTAGTAAAATAGAGACGACGCTACGACGTTTTTCGGTCGGGAGCTCGTTGTACCCCTCCTGTTGCAATCGCGCTTGTGCCTCCTGCTCTGAGAGCCCTGAAAGCGTGCTTACGTCTACCTCATATACCATTACTTGCTCACCTCGTGGTGTCCGCGTAGCTGCGCTTCAAATAAATGGAACATCATTATGCGCTTTTAGGCTTTTTATAGCTATAGGCCGATAAGTCCGATCCGGTTTACTCTGCCGACCTGTTATCGGTGCATAAATTCCCTTAAAACTCTCCCTTCTTATATACCTCTCAAATCTTAGTCCCTGAACCGTCTACACGCTTGCGTAGTGCTGCGGCTGCTGTGTCCGAGAAGCAGCTGTACTCTCCGAATATTTGTACCGGAGTGAACGAAATGAATGACGCTCGAAGCTTGTGAGCTGTAGATTCAACAGCATCCATTCTTAGACGGTATATGTTTTCGGCTATTTAGGGGTATCGGACTGCTGACGTCACGAAGGTTGGTAGATCTGATGTCGTGGAGCCTATGTCCTAGACCTCGTGGAGACATTGCTAGAACATCAAATCTTATCCAATTGGCTAAAGTATCTTGAAATGAGCTTTCTATTTTTAAGATTAAACACCGCAGGGCTTCTTTTTTTAGCGTCATTCGTATTACTACTATTTTTGTGCATTTGATGCCTAAATCCCCTTAAAAATCAAAAACGTTTCACTGTGAAGATAGTTTGCTGATATCAAGAACCCATCTCAAACAGCAGCATAGTTGATGCGTTTTTCCAACCTGTGCTATAGCTCGTGGTGTGCCAACGAGCAGCCTTTAAGGATAGATAGCACCTTGAGTGTATACTTGGTGATAACGTTAACGCCATCGAAGAGACCTTAGTGCTTCCGTTATGGCATCGGCCACAAGTAAGTAGGGACTATCAGACACTCTTTAACGATACGAGGGCAATTGACCTCGTTGATCACCTAGAATACGACTTTTCACCGTTCTAAGAGAAGTTCTCATTCGAGAATGGCATAAGGTTCGCAGCCCTTTTGTGGCCAAAGCGTGTCAGTTCTTCTCGGGTTTTTAGTTAGTGCAGTTGGTGCGTTTATCTTGCGTGACGTCTTCACTCAGTCGACACAGATTATGGACATTATTCCCCGAACAGTTATCTTTGTTATAGGTGTTGGGATACTCCTATCGCAGCTGACAAACCTTACGGTGTCCGCCGTGAGACCACAAAAAGAGATCGACGCCGCTGGATTTTTTAACACTGCAAAAAACTTGGGTTATTCTATCGGCATGCGCTCGTCAGCGCCCTTCTCATCATCGGCCTTTTCAACAGGCTCGCATCAGCTAGCAAGCGGAAAACCACACACCCTACCATTGTTTCGAGGGATCTCAGCATTTAATAAAGGGCCGAAGCAAAAACGTTAAGAGTATCACTCGATGGGCACTCAGACTGTTCCTTCTTGGGTTTTTTATTCCTTTTAAGTAGCAAAAACGATAGTTGATTGCTTAAGGACTATAATGCTGCTAAGAGCACGAACCACGCAGCCAAAAATGGCCCAGTAATCGGCAGTGGGGCCAATAACGCTGCTATGGTTGTGAAGAAAGCTGCAATGGGCGGGCCTATAACCGGTATGAGTATAGCCATTTATTTTACCTCCGTTTTATTAATACTCTAAATTCGATAATAGCTTCTCTAAACAATTGACGTTTTTAAAATAAGAAATGTAAAGCATATGGGTTTATAAGCTTTTCTTACAGTCTTTCTCATTCCTGCACGAACGCCGCAAAAAGCAATCAATTTCACTAAATGACAAAATTTGAGATGGTCATTTCACAATTAGACTGTATGTAGAGAAGAAGCGTGTTTAATTGCCATAGAGTGCCGCCCAGCAATAAAGGGAAGGCACACTCCTAATGAACTAGAGCCCCATACAATTTATTTCCCAGAAGTAGACAATACCAAGACGCTGCGTTATCTTCCTGACGTACGTCGCGTTGAGAATGCTGCGGTCGAGCAGTCACTGCATTCTACGGAGTCAACGTTTTGGAACCAGACGAAGACTAAGGTCAGTGTGAACTTCGCGACACCTGTTGCAAATTCCACTAAAAATAGAAAGACACAAAAGTTACCCTCACAGACAGCAAAATGTTTAAAATACGGTGTAAACAACTCATCAAATAAGATAATGAAAACAATCCACACTGAGATCGAGATCCACGCATCGGCGGAGCGCGTGTGGCGGCTCCTCACCGATTTTGTTCATTTCCCTCAGTGGAATCCATTTATTAGACGAATCAGCGGGGAGGCAAGGGCTGGAGCGCGACTTGAAGCATTTCTCCAGCCTCCTGGAGTGCGGGGGATGACCTTTCATCCCGCTGTGCTAAAGGCTGAACAAAACCGCGAATTGCGTTGGATTGGGGGGCTGTGGATACCAAAGTTGTTCGACGGCGAGCACAGCTTTATCCTAACGCCTCGCGGAGCTCATAGCGTACACTTTGTACAGCAAGAAACCTTCACTGGCATCCTCGTCCCTCTGTTTGTTCGCACATTAGCTGCAACAGAACGCGGCTTCGACGAGATGAACCGCGCCCTTAAAGTGCTGGCTGAACAGACCGCAAACGAAAATGAGAGCGGGAGCATCACGTATGCACCGTGACACCGTGATTAATACCGAGAAGAGAATTACACAAGATAACTATCAGAAGGGATAATTGCGCAGAAGCTCTCTGATACACTTTTTGAACAACGCGCAATACAGTACCAGCAGATGTGCGTTCGTGCCACGCCACCATTCAGCGTTGAGGCTCATTAGCATTACCGTTCTAATCAGTTCCGATTGACTGCTCGATGTAAACGAGGGTCTAAATCAATACAGAGAACGCGCAACAACATGAGAACATCCACTGTTATTTGATCTGAACGTTAAACTTGGAGAAATAAGCATGCTTCAACCTTTTTCAGGAGGGGTAACGCGGGTGACGTCGCGCCACCCCATCCCAGCATTACCGATGTTCACGCTCTTCTTCAGCTAAACATCGTGAATTAAGTGTAATATAAAGATGTGTGACAACATTTTCGTGCAACAATGTGCGTCCACCCGCACGAGATCAGACGTTGATGTGCTCTAGGCAATTCCTTAAAAGATATCGCATTCAATGAGAGAGGACGAGCGCTGACGACAACATGTAAAAACGTAGGAGACAATACTGCCCTCAAAAAGCCGCACATTATGGGAAGGTAACCCACAGGCTGCAGCACACGGAGGAAGTAGAAACATGTATCCAGGGCAGAATACTGAGTGACTATCGAACAAATCAAACAGCTTAAAAAACCCCATCACATTCCCCTCCTTTAACAGAAGCAACTTGTTACTAACTTAAATATCAGTAGTAAACGAATGTCAGAAGGTTTGTGGGGGAGCTGATATTCCTGCCATTTTCTCATGTTGCAGGACACCATGCGCGATTCTACCGCTCTGGGCTAAGGTGTGGACCTACACATTCCTAGTACGCCATTGTAAAAAACTAACAGTGGCACTACGTTTTTTTTTACACGCCCTCCTCGCGGGGGATCTTGCCTGCACGTGGCTATAAATGTTTTCTCCTTTTCCTGTTGTATGAGGTTGATCGCGCAGGAGGCTTCAAAGCGGTGTCCTATTGCACGTTCTCCTCAACCGCTCTAAATCAATCTGTTAAGATCGCTTACGTGCTGGTGTTCTCCAAAACCTCAGTGCGAATAGGTCTGTCTGACCTTAGGCCTCGCGCTCAGTATGAAACAGTGGACGCCGTCAGCATCAATACGGTGAACTCAGGAGACGCAACATGTTGTTTGGCACGTTCTTCGATACAGCTGTACCTGATGCCCTTTCACCAAAGCGAAGGTACACATCAAGGACAAAAAGAGAATCCTTTTATATTATTGCTCCGAGGAGAAACAGGTGATAGTAATGAATACGCGCGACCGCCGCGTTAAATTCCTATGTGGTATATATGACTATGTACAAGGCATCCCCTACAGAGTGGCAAACGACTTTCATACGGTTGCTAGAGATTGGGGTTACCGTGATGATGAGATTGTCAGCCTCTCTCGGCTTTTCAACAAAAAGGGGTGTTTAAAATTGCACGAATCGTGTGGCAGAATCTCGGCCGTCGAGCTTACGTTTTACGGCGTTGAGTATGTCCAATATGAGTATGCTCAAAACGATGCTCAGTTTGTAGTGGCTCCGTCTCACGTAAATGGGGGGCGTATCCATGCCCGATAACCCCTTTAAGTGGCTTTTCTTAATCGGTTTGATTGTAACATGGGTCTTGCGATTCTCGACTCTCAGGCGAACCGGACAGGATATTGTCGCTGGAGAACCTAGGACACAGGAGGAGTCGCTGATGCTCTATCTTAATTTCATAGGAATGCCGATTATACCTTTCGTCTACCTATTTACACCGTGGTTAAACTTTGCGGATTACTGGCTGCCAGCGTGGACCGGATGGATAGGCGTGGCGATCTTTGTCGCTGCTATATTGTTGCTCTGGCGGTCGCAAAAAGATCTCGGGCGCAACTGGTCTGCTCAGCTGCAACTCAGAGAGGATCAGACGCTCGTAACGGATGGGGTATTTCGCTACATTCGACACCCGAATTACGCCGCAAACTGGCTCTGGGGGCTTGCCCAAGCGTTATTACTGTGGAACTGGATCGCAGGTCTCTCCAAGCTAGTGTGTTTCCTCCCATTCTACCTGCAGCGGGTTCGGCGTGAAGAACAGATGATGCTCGACCGCTTCGGAGACGAGTACCGTGCGTACATGACCAGAACTGGTCGGATTATTCCGCGCTTTTGGAAATAATCCATCGTGTAATTCATTCACGCCACACTCGCAGCGACTTCGAGAGCGCTGACGTTTCCGTGACCGCTGCCCCGATGAGTATAGCAAGCAAAATCTGGTTGTCCGGCGCGCCTAGCTGTCGCGCAACTTTGATATGAGTCAAAAGGCAGTGCTCTGTTCCGCCAGCAGCTGCCGCCCCGATCGCGATAAGCTCTTTAGTCACATCGGGCAACCCACGATCTGCCTGCAATTGCAACGTTTTATAAAAGAGCGCTTTGAAAGCTTCTGTGTTATATTGGAGTTCTTGGAAAATTTTCGGAACAAACCCATAGTAGTTTTCAATCTGTTTCAATATCGTCTGAATTTCCGATTCTTCTTCTGTGGCCATCACGAATTTCTCCTACAGATAAGTGAGCGTGCATTATATAGGTTACTTCGTATTGCTGCGACCTCTGTTGTGCAGCAAGATAACGCTCCTTCACGGACGGGACCGACATCCGATTTTGGAGTCCAACCGCGGGCATTTCTAAGCAGCGACAGATCTTGTCTCAGGTATTCACAGGTCTCTCGCTCGTAATAGTGCCTGCAATCATTGAACAGCCGCACAGATTGATTCGGCATGCGATCCCCTGATTAGACGCTCGCGGATGGACATTTAGTAACAAAGACTTCATGTCGAGAAGGCGTATTATGGTGACAAACAATAACGTTAGATAACGTGAGGACTTACAGTGTTACACATTCCAAAAGAATCAATCGACATACGAATCCGAAGAAGATGAGCTAGCCTATTTCATCGCGTTAACCAATGTGCGATAGTTTAAGCTCTATCAGTTCCCGTTTTGTCTATATAGTTGTCCCATGTAATGATCGATGCAGTCTAATAGACGGATCTGGTCGAGTGGAACACGACCTCACACATTTATATATGTTCATAATAAAACGTAGACTCCAATGAATAAACGGCTGTTTTCAACACTGCTGATGGTGGCGGTGGCGCTGCTCCCTGTGATCGCGACGCCGCTGCTATCGGCGGAGGC
>CAZKZX010000053.1:0-9146 GCA_964557335.1 uncultured Methanomicrobia archaeon
ATCCCTATGTCTCAAATCATGGTTGAATGCAGATCATTGCTTCATATGGCGCTATCTGTTCTGTGGGGCACCGTCAGAAGGTCATTAGGTCAAACGAGTGATGGTGCTCCATGTCAAACAGCGATCTTGCTGACTATGTCTGTGTGAAAATATACAACACGAGACGACTTTGATGCTCAGTGACGGTAAGCAATGTGCTATGAGCTCCATAAACTTTATATGGAGCAGACGCACACACATCGCTCATGGATCTCGTAAGCCTGTTAGTTGGGATTTTTCTCATCATTGTGATTGCCAGCATTGCGTTTGCAGTGATACGATTTGGATTCAGGGTGGTAAGGTCTCTGATCGTCAATACAGTGCTCGGCTTAATCATTCTCGGTGTTGTCAACCTGGTTGGCGTCAAGGTGCCAATCAACTGGATTACCATTCTTCTTAGCGCGATAGCCGGCATACCAGGAGCAATAATCGCAATTATACTGTACCTGATCGGTGTTATTTAAACGCGATTCGAAAGGGGATGGTTGGTAAGCGAATTATGCGAAGGACCGCAGGGCGGTACGTGAGCCGAATGCTCTGGCGGGGGCTCAAATAACGCAAGTAAAAAACGTTACGTTATTATAAACGTCGACAGGTCCACGTCTTCGAGCTGTTCCTTAGATTTAGAGTATTCAGCGGTAATGCACGTGTAGAGATGTCACAATGAGAAGAAGCGAACTCATCGTCGTTGGGATAGTTGTCACCTTGTGTGTTGTCGGTATCTACATGTACCCCCAGCTTCCAGACACCATAGCCTCTCACTGGAATGCCCAAGGCCAAGTTGATGGGTATATGTCAAAATTTTGGGGCCTATTCTTATTGCCATTAATTTCGGTTGGACTTGTGTTACTGTTCGTTGCTATCCCGAGAATAGACCCACTGAAAGTCAATATTGAGAAATTTAGAGCGTTCTACGATAGGTTCGTCGTACTCTTTATGGTATTTTTCTTTTATCTCTACCTTCTCACCATTCTCTGGAATATTGGCATGCGGTACAATTTTGGCCAAGTGTTGGCGCCCGCGTTCGGAGGGCTTTTTTACTACATTGGCGTTATGATAGAGCACGCGAAACAAAACTGGTTTGTGGGAATTAGAACGCCGTGGACGCTGAGCAGTGAGGACGTATGGGATAAGACCCATGCGATAGGCGCAAAACTGTTTAAGATTGCGGGCGTAGTGGCACTCCTTGGGGTTCTCCTTCCAAACTATGCACTATTTTTTGTTCTTATCCCGGTGCTCGTTGTTGCAGTCTATTTGATCGTGTATTCGTACGTTGCCTATCAAAGGGAGATGAGCGTGGGATATCGATCAGGCGAGGACATCAACTTAAGACAACGGTAAATGTGTGAACGTATCTCCCGCTGAACTTCGATAGAAAGAGGCGCTCTCCAGTTAGTCGGGGTGTGAACCAGATGCCAAGGCGGGGATTGACGCGGTTGCTTAAAGTCCTCTGTTCTTGCAGACCGTTTGCACATCCTGACTATACGAACTATATCTACTACGGCTTCGACGTCGTAAACCGAATCTTTTCACTGTTGCACATGAGCTTGACTGCAAGTCGTCCAGTAATAGCCGCCGCAGGCAGTCCGCCTCCTGGTGAAAGCCAATGGCCGGCCATATAAAAGTGAGAGAGGTCAGGCAGAGTTAGTGGCATCCGTAGCGACATGGTCTTTTTAGTAAAAAGCCACCCCTCATACGAGCCCCGCCAGTTACCGGTATGCCGCACAAATGTCAGCGGGGTGGCCATATCAACCACCTCAACTTTGCTTTTGATATCGGGATACAATTCCGAGATGGCGTTAATTACTACTTCTTCAATCCTCTTTTTTTCGGCGAGGTACTCATCCTTTTTATCCTCCAACTGCGCCCAATAGTCGTAGTTGGTTGGTATCATGAGGCTCAACACCGTTTTGCCATCCGGGGCCAGCGTTTTATCCACACTGTGATTCCGTAACCAGAGGCGTCGTATCTCCTCTTCACCAAATTTGATCGGCGTCTTGAGCGGAAAGGATAGCCAATGAGGCTCATGCGAGTAGTCACCGTTGATGCCGAGCGACACGAAGACAAGGGGCGGAAACGGCTCCAAGGTCTCATAAAAGCCTTTTATGGTATCGTTAATGTACTTTCCATCCAGCCACTTGAAAATAGTCGTGTAACCATCGGCAGCCGAAAGCACGATATCGCCTCGCTTTTCTGTTCCATCAGCAAGCCTGACGCCAACAGCCGTATCGTCTTCAACGAGTATTTTCTCGACTTGTGATTTGTGTGAGACGGTCCCACCAAGTGCGAGGTACCGCTCTTCTATCGACTGTGCGAGGGGTCGCGAGCCCCCGATCGGGTAGCTAGCGTTGCCACTCCCCATGAGAGCTAACGTCAAGAGCAGAAAGATGGCGGATTGATCGTGCCAGTCAAAAGCACATCTGAACAAATGTCTCAAAACCGGATTGTTGAACTGCGCTGCAAGTTCGGAAACGGGCATGGAATATTTTCTAAACATCCGGAGCATCGGAAGCATCGTAATAAGGGCGCGAATGTCATAGTCGATGGGCATTTCCATGTTCATGAGCTTTTTGATGTCATTGGTGATGGTGGTTATCAGCCGTTTATCCTCCTGTGAAAAGCTGAGCATATGCTCTCGTAGCTCATCAGGATTGGTATACCCAATGAACCGGTTACCGCGTTCATCAAGGGCGTGTCTAAAATATGTATAGTTGACAAACTGTTTATCCTGAACCAAACCAAGTTCTTCCCACAGCGCGTGCATCTTTGATTTGGGAGAACTTCCCACGAGCCAGTGAACGCAGAGGTCAAACGTGAATCCCTTTCTCTGCCACGCGGTACATAAGCCTCCGGCGATGTTGTGCATTTCATACATTTCAGAATTGAAGCCATTCATCTGGGCATAGCAGCCAGCAGATAACCCCGCGATGCCGCCGCCAATGATGATAAGCGATTTTGACATACTCCCCCCCATAGAGCTTTTAACTTGGGAGTATGTGCGTGGTGCAATATATCTTTCTCTCTCGTAGGGTCATGTATGCAGGAGGCACTGCGAGCGTGGAGCTTAACCGACAGAAGGTGTGGCGTGTAGTAACGATGCTCACGCGGTCGTTACTGAAAATAAGCATGAAGTCAAAATCCCTCAGTTCTCTTAATCAGATGGCAAGAAGAGCAAACCCCGAACGGCTTGCTAACCATTTTTTTGCTCTATTACGCTCCGAAACAGTAGACGTTCGGAGCTGTCTTACTGCAACATAATTCACCCCACGGCACTCGGGTGCCTCTGACCACCTCCTCCGTATATCTGTCTGGGTTCTTTTCTTGAGGTTACGCACGGTGTGACACAAAAATGTTGTCACAGATCCGGAAACAAGAGCGCTGTCACAGTTTCACACGCAAAATGAGTGCCACTCAAGCTTAAAAGCCCACAATGAGAGGAGTTCATCAGAGGAGGAAAACATTATGGCAAACAAAAATTCCGCTTGCCTTTACGGCCTTCACTTCGGATGCGTGAACGTGCATGGGGATCCAGACTGCACGAGATGTGCGGAGCGTTTAACAAACGCTGTTAACCAGGTGCTCCGCCCAACGGTAAAGAGCAACGCGTGAACACCGTCGATACTGTCATCACACGACGCCTTGAGGATACCCGACACGACATCATTTCTGACAACAAGCGGATATTGTTGCTCGCTTCCTTCAACGCTGGTTTTGGTGCGGGTGCCACCAAAGCCCTGCCTTATTGTTTAAGTCTCGCACCTCCTCTTTGGCCATTGTTTTTAAGAGTCCTTTTGCATTGCCGTTTTCTTAAGTTCAGGTGGCATCTTTTCTATGGCATACCGGAGCGCTGTCCGAGGCATTGTGCCTTTGTGCATCATGACGTATTCAAAGACCTCGGCCTGATGCAAGCGGCTTGCCTCTTTGAGCATCCAGCCGTAGCCTTTCTGAACAAGATCATCGTTGTCGCACAAAAGAATATCTGCTAACGCAAAAATATCTTGCAAAAATTTGCCTTGTTTGGCAGGGATAATGAGCGAAACGGCGGCAGCGCGCCGCATCCACGGATTTAGCGATGTGGCCCATTCTTTCAAGTTAGTGAGATAGTGGGGATAGCGCTCAATAAACGAACCAACCGTGTGATTGCACAAGGTGTCGCATTCGGCCCAGTTATCGATATATCTTTCAATCCACGTTTCAAAAACCTTGAAATCGCCGGGCTGATACTCTTCGCGGAACCAGTACGCCCAGTTGGCCGCCACCCAAGCCTCCTCGCAATAGCCGGATTCAAGCAACGTCTCGCATAAATCGAATGCCGTTCCCTTGCCCAACTCTTGTACTCGGGGAAAATATTTTTTGGCAATTTTAACAACCGCCGCCGCTTTTACTCCGTGGCATTTGACTTCTTCCTTAAAGAACCGTTTGAAGCTGTTTTTTGTCTTATCGTCAGCAGTTTGTTTCAGTTCGTCCCTTACATTGCGGATAATTTGATTCATACGTTTACCTTCCCGGATGTGGTGACATCTTAAAAATTATAACAATAGCGAAACAACGTTCGTTTCATTAACATAAATAATTTTAATGGAAAAAGCACCACTCACCATTTCGAAACCCAGTGAGTACCTATTGACCAAAAAGTCTGAGTGAAACAACGTACATTACGTGAATTCATACATATGACACAGCGCAATGCTCAAGAATACTGCACGCACCATAACGCCTCGTAAGACTGTTAAAATTCAAGTTTATTGTAGATGTCTCCTATTGGCACGGATTAGAGAGGGATCAACGAACAGCTCACAAAACTCAAACCCTCGTGTACGCCGCAAACGAACGTGTTTCTTTGTAACGTAGTACAATTGTCACGAACCTAACGAGCAGCAACTCCTCGAATTGATGCTGTTAATTTCCTTGAGGTAGATCTCTTTTCATCAGGTTGTCACACGTTAAGAATAATTCCCGATTTTTATAATCACTCCATAGTTGACATCTGCACCCGCCACATGTCAACACCAGAGCGAACCACGTAGATAGTAAAACTGTAGCGAAAACTGTGATGGAAATACGCGCGGTAGTCTAATGGGACGGCCAATATCTCACCATCGCTATGTCCTGCTACTACCCTTCCCACTCGCTACTCATTGAGTAACTGGCATGGCGAGAGCTGTCCCGTAAGCTAAAGATTGCAGGAAAGCACCTTACCGATATGCGACGTTCTACGGATGTGAATGCGGGGAGAGGTCCCCATAATCGTGCCCCTCCACAAAGTGGTGCTCCTCTCCTGACGCATGTATGGGATCAACGTGAACAATGACATTAGAAAGATACGTTAGGTGGTGCAAGAGGTGGTGGCGCACGTCTGTGGCGATGGTGTGTCCTGCCTCGACAGGAATCTGCGGGTCAACGGCGATGTTGACGTCCGCAAGGAGTCGATGACCACTCCACCGCACCCGCACCTGTGCCACCTCCTGCACGCCGTTAGTGTGAATCGCCGCATCGCGAATCTCGTCAGGAATGGATGGATCTACGCCATCGACGAGTCGCGTAATTACCGCCCTGCCTGAACTCCATACAATCCGGATAATTGCCACGGTAATGATAATGCCGACGAGTGGGTCGGCACGGGGGTACCCGAGGTATACTCCAAGTGCCCCAAAAAACACGGCGAGGCTGGTCAATCCGTCGACACGGGCGTGATACCCGTCAGCAATAAGTGCCGCGCTCTCAATTTCTTTGCCCACGCGAATGCGGAATACCGCTACTACTTCATTGCCCACAAACCCGATGAGCGATGCAATTATGACCGCCCACACAAACCGCACCGTCTGCGGATGAAAGAGGCGCTCTACAGATTCGTAGCCCGCGAGGATCGCACTAAACAAAATGGTAAGCACGATGGCAATTCCGGCAAGATCCTCCACCCGTCCATAGCCGTACGTATAGCGCTTCGTTGGTTTCCATACGCTCATCCGGAAGGCGATCCAGAGAGGGATCGCGGTCAGTGCGTCGCCAAAGTTGTGGATGGTATCAGCGAGGAGCGCCACGCTTCCTGAATAAACCACGATGGCCATTTGAAAAAGTGCCGTCGCCAGAAGCCCGAGCAAGGACCACTTAACGGCCCAGATCCCGCGCTTTGACGTAAGGAGGGCGGGGTCTACCACGCCATGGCGGTGTGGGTGCGTATCAATATCAATGTCGTTCTGCGAGTGCCTATGCTCTCTCATGTGGTGCTCCCGTGTCTGAATATCCCTCTTCTGTCACGTCAATTGAAGTCCGTTTGATTCCTCTCCGTATGTTGCGTAGATTAGCACAATTTGCTGTCTCATTTATCGTTTGAAAAGTGCAGATAAGCACGTTATCTCAGGGGCTTATATGGCCAGTTAGTATATATCGAGGCATGATAAGCGCCGTAATACCACGCTTGCGCGTTGTATACTGCCCACTTCGCGTTCGGAGGGACGACCGGTCCAGAGAAGAACCAGTAGGTATGTCCTGGTTTAACTTCTGCCCACCCATAACCGTATGAAATCGTCGTCCTGCCGAAGGACCCCGTTGTCACGTCATACACGTAACACGCTCTTGGCATACCCAGATACGCGTACCCTGGCCGAGTGGTAGTTTGGGCAAAGAGCCCTGCAGCTGGTGCGACAGCACCGTACCCCGAACCCGTGTACGTCATTTCCCACATTAAATACCTCGGCGCAGAGGGTACAAGTGCAACATTTCTTATTGATATGGGAGACGGTGCCCCCGCGGCTGATGTTGCAGGATAGTACTTCTGCAGTTCTGAAATGATCGTTTCAAACCCTAATCTCTTGTAGTCATTGAGCGTTGGGCCAACATCAAACCACACGTGAAAGTGGGTAAAGCCCACGTTTGCCGCATAGCTCCAATCCAACAGCGCTTTATACGTTTCAAATCTGCAGCACTTGTTGTTCGGTTCCCACACGCCAGCGAGAATGCCTTGCCCTTTGCCGAGCGGATATGACTCTCGCGCCCCCTGCTGTATGTAGGGGATCTCGTCTTCATAGAACGTCTCCCACGACACGCTCGCGGTAAGGGGGTGCATGTGGAAATTGCCCCAAATTCCGCATCGGTCGCAGTTGAAAAAGGTGAACTTCGTGAAGTAGTTTTGTAAATAGTCGAGATCACCCTCCCTTCCTCCCTCTGATGCGACGTGCGTCCATCCCGCCTGTTTCCACATAGCGAATGCATAATTGAAACGATTGATCGGCACTGATGTCTGTCCCTGCCATATAAGGCGCTCTATATCGAGGATGGGGTACATTCCCAGCTGCTTTATTTTTTGCAGCTCCCCTCCGTACGAGACGTCGTCAGTGGCGATCAGAACGACCGTTGTGAAACCCCTACTCCTAAAATACTCAATCGTGCCATCCCAGATTTGTCCAGGGGAGAGTCCCACCCAGTACTCAATTGGTCGCGGGCCTTCCCGCGCTGCATCCGTTTTTTCCACAGTGCTAACTACGGGGGCTATCACTGCTGTTATTAAGACTGCTGCGAGCAGTTTCCTGCTCACGTTCACGTTCATTCCCACTAACACCTCCCTTGTCACACTCTGCCTGCCACAGGTATGAAGCGACTAACCGCCTTAGCTTTGCACAACCCAGAGCGCGTTTCGGCACTATAACACTACGCATTATCCAAATATGTTAAATAATTTTTGCCTTCTGTTTGTCGGAACTTATAAGAGGGGTATACAACGATATATGCTAGATACTATGAAAAAACGAGTGCTCATCGTACTCGCGGCTGCATTAATGCTAGCGTCAGTAATGATGGCGGGGTGCACTAGCACTGCTCCAAATAGTACCACTTCGAGCACAAGCGCGAGCCAAACGACGAACGCCACGATACAATCTACAGCAACTCCGACGCCAACGTTGACCGTGGTGCCGACAGCAACAGCAATGCCGAGGGTGCCCACATCCATAGAAGGCGACAAAGAGGTTGCCTTAGCATTGAGCTCGGGTATTACGCGAGGCACAGGAGTAACTTTAGGCTTTCGAGTGGTAATTGCGGGATCATCACAAATTCAATACCTATGTGGTCAAGCGGTCAACTTTTACATAGATGGTCAGCCAGCAGGCGGTAAGTGGGCAATAAGCAGTCCTGGCCCTGTCAACGGTTGTTGGGTCACTGCAAGCCTGACGCTTTCCCCCGAGGATACTGCCAAGTTGTCACGAGGGGCGCACACGTTAACGGTTGATTACACGGGAGACACGACGTATGCTCCATCGCAGTTTGTCAGTGCTTTTAACGTAAAATAACGTAATGACAACCGCAGGAACCACGTGAGAGGAGGTAAGATCCCTCCATAGCGTGCCACGTAGTACAATCAACAAGATTACTATTTGAAACAAGATAGTGAGACAAAAAGCCGACTGCCGTCAGAGTTATTTTGATCATCCTCTTGCTGTTACGGATAAGTGTGCAAGCGCTCGATGTATATATGTCCTGCCGCCCTCGTACCGCGACGCGCTCGTGTGACGACTCGACGGTCAAATGCTGCTACGGTATCCACTGAACGGCTGGGATACTTTTTTATCCATTCTACTCATGTAGTAATCAGTATGATGACCATTGACATACTCTACCACGAAGCGTGCACTCACTACCCTCGCACGATAAAAGATGTGCAGCACGTCCTCGCGGAAGAGGGCATTGAGGCCGACGTGCGGCTGATTAACGTCACCAATGAGGAAGAGGCACAACGGCGCTTCACCGGATCTCCGACGATTATCATCAACGGGGAGGATATAGAACTGGGCCCTCAGCAAGAGTTGGGACACGTGCGCGGGAGCTGCAGGGTGTATCACCACGAGGGAAAGCTGTTAGTAACGCCTCACAAGGAGCTCATACGAACGGCGGTGCTGAAACACCGATAGCATACGTCTCGACGGCTGAATACTTCACACGCACGGAGCAATCTTAAGATCGGCTACACTGCATTCGTAGATGAAACGGAGTTGATCAGAAATCCAAGACAATGTTGCCATTAAAATGGAATAAGAGCTTTAAATCTGGATTCATAATCTTTGATGCCGATCACAACACTTTATATTTACTGAAGTCGATTCCTCTCTCGATTG
>CAZKZX010000054.1:0-9026 GCA_964557335.1 uncultured Methanomicrobia archaeon
GTTATATAATTATGTTCATTACTTAAAGCTTAGATAAGAGCGCCCTGAAATTATTTAAATTACTTTCACACCACTTTTGGCATTTCTTTTTACGTGCTCCACCCTAACAGTTCCGTGATGATGACCATGATAAGTGAGACGTTTATCCAGCTCTTGACACGTGCAAACTATTACGCAAAGATGGAAGAATTCCGTTCCCTCGAGGAGGGTTGCGAACTGTCTTGTAAACAGGAAGAGAGCCTAACAACTTCTTGATTGCCCTGTTTGTCCCTCATCTCACTCTACCCTGCCTTCCTGCCGCGCAATCCACTTCTCGGGATGGCTTACCTCGTAGAGGTTTGGCACATCTGTCGGCGAACGCCACACTCTATTTAGAAATTCTATTCCTCTACTTTCTGAAACCTGTCTGACAAACCACTCCCCTATCCGATATTGCTCCATTTTTATGCTCAGTCCGGTAACCTCCTCAAAAAGCTTTTCCCTGCCGCTCTTCCGCCTTCTTCGCGTCTCGAACTCGTGTTTCATGTAGTCGTACGTGCTAAGCATGTCTTTGCCAATTTCATTCATAACATAATCAGAATATCCTTCGACCACGCTCATAATGGCTTGAAGCCGGTTTATTAGGACAAGCTGTTCGCGTGATAGTGCTATCCCTAATATCGAAAACTGCTGCCCTTCGATGAAGCTACGGGCGGCCGTCTCGACACTCGACAGTACTTCTCCTGATTCAAACCTCTTGCCAGTCGTCTCGAAATAATCTTTCACTAGCTGGTTCAGGTAGCCTTTGAGCCAGCTTACTGACTCGAACACAACTGCGTGCGTCGCTTCATGAATTGCTATCCACTTTCTGAATTCAAAGGGTGCAAGTGAAAGTTGGCGCTCAACGATCTCAATGTTTGGCTCAACAAAGTAAACCTGCCCGCTTACTATTTCGCGCCCGAACAGACTCGGGTCATACTGGCCGAGTACCCTTTTTGCGAGATATCCTAAGAGAAGCCCGAGTCCCAGTGTCGATATGACTTGACTCGACTTGTTAAGCCCTCTTCCGATGATTGAACCCTCTGTTTGCTCCGATACCATCTTTTCAAGCGGCGCGAACTGCTCTGAGAATGCTGTAACGTTTGTCTCTATCCAGTCGTATCTGTCAAAGACCTTTATGTTCTTTATTGGACCCGACTGAAGCTTTGTTATCTCAGCTATTTTGGGAGTAGACTCATCTATAAACTCTGCATACATCGATGAGAGCCCGCGCTTCTCTTCTTCGGACCAAAACTTCGCGTCGCTGACGTTGGCGGCATTGAGCGCGACTTGTCTCCAGTCGATCATCTGCTCATTCGAGCGCAGAAGCTGGAGGCCGGCATTTAAAAGTAACTTTGGAATGTTGACCATTTTTTATCCATCTTAACGTTGATTTTAGTTTGTAAATTGAATATATAAGCAACAGTTTTTATTACGGCACTATTATAATTGATCAGATATATAGTATGTTAATCGTGATGCGTCGTCTTTTCACGCGAGTGCTTCGCATAAGTTGAGAGATCACATAAAGTCACTTAACCCCATCTGTTTTGACTTGTCGCTCTCAAAAAGTGAGTTCACCGACATTTCAAGGAGCTTAAGGCGCTGCCTCGTGTACATTGAAACTCCGAACTCTTCAGCGACTTTTATTGACCTTTCCATGTACTTCGTAACTGCCCCTTCGTGGACGGTGAGCATCATCTTGCCACCGCATTTCGGACAGTTTCCGCTTATGGGCGGCCTTCGTAGCTTGTAATTACACTTCACGCACCTCACCTTTTGCCTTGAAAACGCCCGCATGTTGCCTATCAAATCTGGTAGAAAATGGGTGTTTATGACACGTTCTGCCACATCTCTCTCGTCGACCGCCCTTATGATTCGTGCAAGTTCGAGCTGCGTCTCCATCTTGTCTATCATCGATTCAAGCACCTTGTAGGCGCTCTTTAAGGGGCCACGCGAAATTGAGGAGGTACTGTGAGTAAAGCCGAAGTCGCTATACTCATTTTCCGTGCCAATCCGAGACTCTACGGTTGCAATGTTTAACCGCTTTGGTTCTTCGTATCTCAATGTCGCTTCGTAGAATTCAAGCGGGTAATTATCCACTATATCAAGGTTGTGAACTTCTTCATCTATCTCTTTCGGGTCAATTCTCGTGGTCAGGACGAGCGGCGCGTCCATTTTGCCCCCGCGTCTGTCAGGGAGATAAGACTGTGAAAAATTCAGAAGCCCATCCAAAAGCAGCATAAATGAGTCCTCATCGCCGTCGCAATTTCGCCTCTTTGCCGCGTGGAAAAACGGATGAGCGAAACTCGCTGAGGCGCTCGTAAATCCTATAACCCTCGCTAGAACCCCAGCGCTTGTGTGGGGAGCAAGCCCTATCATAAGCTCTCCGACTAAATCCTCTTTTGTCTCAGCCTTATAATATGGTTCTACCTTGTAGTACCTGATAAGAAGATCATCTATAAACTCTGAAACCCTTAGGAGCCACTCACCGCAGTCATAGGAGAGAATGACATCTTGGGGTTCTAGTTCAATCACCTCTCCTTCATCTTTAGCTTCGTACCCAAGTTCCTTGAGTTTCTCTACGCTAGTCGAAATCTCCCTCGGTGTAAAATGTGTTGTCGGAAGATCCGTCAGGTCGTATCTGCACGAACCGTCCTTAAATACGTTTATTTCGTGCTTCGCCCTTAAAATTCCCTTTTCAATGGGCTCTGGAGTTTTGTTCTTCGAGGTTAGCCCTAGAACTCCCTTGAAGCGTTCAAATCCGCCCGGTTCTCCGAGCCTCGCTAAAGCTTGTTGGTAAATGCTTCTGAGATCTATCGACTGAAGCTTGTAGCTGACTCCCTGCCTTTTACACTTGGGACAACTCTTTTTATCAGAGATATTTCTATCGCATGTCGGACAGACGTTGATGACTTGCGTGAATTCTCCGCATTCGCATCGTGCTTTATACGTAGTCGTAAGACAATGTGGACAGACACGAATCCCTAAACTTACATCAACAATGCCGAGATATTGAACGTCTATTTCAATTCCGTTTTCCACAGCAGCTTTTGATGATCCAGTAGCTTTTTTGAATGACCTGTCGCGTCCTCCTGCAATTCCAATGGGGAAAAGTACGTGGGGGGCGGGTCTCATCTCCCGGGCGCTCGACTTTTCTGGCCTCCCCATCCTTCCACCAATTCTCGATGGGGCGCGCTCCCTTATCTCAATGCCGCTAAGAAGTCTAACGGCACCAATAGTTGACTTAATTCTCGGAGATCTCAAAGAGAACCACGTCCTATCGAGTGTGTTGTCGAGACCTAGACAAGTCAAAAACGCAGCCGCATCATGTATAATAATATTCCTGCCATCAAACTCGTGCAAAATAAGGAGATGTTCGAGAATTTCTTTAATCTCTCGGTCGTTCGGCATGGTAAGGTCAACTTTTCTATCCCTCTCCTGTTGATCGTCGTCACTAGGCTGACCTTTAATTGGTCTAATATATCCATTTTCACTTACAAAGCGAGCAAGCCTCTCTAGTTCTTCAAGCGTTATGTCGTGCCAAAGGTAAGTAAATTTTGGATGAAGCGGAACGTTGTACTCGGTTGATATGCGAAGCGCTTCAGAGGAACTTAAATCTTTAGCGTCTACTTCAGGAGGGGGAACTCCCATTTTATTCGCTGCCCCGTTGAGTTCCTGCACCCACCATTCGTGCACGTAGGATGAGGGGATGAGCAGGTGGTTATTCTCCAAAAAATCGCCATAGTTTATCAATATCTCTCCGAGGTCGATTATTTCTTCCACCTGAGGCTTGCATTTGTTAGCATCTTCAAACGTATCGATCCGCATAACGCTGCCTCCTTTAAGTCTAACTGTAGGCCCTTCTATCGAGTCCACAGGTGATATACCGGCAGCTTTGCCCGGTCTCTCTGTTTTCATCTGCGTGCCAGGCGCAAGGAACTCGCCTAGTATTACCATAGTGGAAGGGTTGAGCCCTGCAGAGGCTAGTCCAGTGTTGCGAGCCCTGCCATATCTGAGCCTGAAACCGCCTCTCTGGGAGGGGTGGGAGAACACGGGCCTGCCAGCTATGATATCTTTCATATACTTCCAATTTGGCTTTATCCCACTATTGGAGCTTATATCATCGTGATCTAATGGTTTCGCAGCGTGGGTTATCTCGTCAAGCCATTCCCAACCATCAAGCCCAAGCTGTGATACGTACTTCTTCACCTTCGGCGCCTTTTGTGCTAATCCTTCGGCTATGACAAGTGCCATTCCTCCCCTTACTGCATTTGTTCCGACCCTCTCGAGGTTTCTGTAGCCAGAGATTTCTTCCTCTTCGGTGCCCTCTCCGTCGATACAGATTGGGCAGTTTCTCACGATTGTCCTGATCTCATCATCTGATGGGGTGTACTGAAGGTTTACGAGCCTCTTGTAGAGTGGCACCTCCTCAACATATCTTTCTATCTCTTCGTTTCTTGCTGTGTAGCGATCGATACCCACCGCTCGCCTGACATAATCAGCGACTAAAACGGAAAGAGCTTGAGCGGTACCGCCAGCACTCCTGATAGGTCCTGCGTAAAAAATCTTCAGATAACTTGTCTTATCATCGTTTTTCCCGAGCTCCACCCTCGCAATCCCTTCGATAGGCGCAGCGACCACGCCTTCCGTTAACATCGCAACGGCCGTTCTGACAGCTTTATCTACAGCCTCAGATTTGTTCTCATACTCTCCGAACTTACCTTCCGCAAAGTCGATGCCTATCGCAAGGGCAGCCTCTTCACGGGACATCGTTTCTTCAAGTTCCCTGATCCTCTGGGCAAGCCCTGTGATACCTATGAGGTTTTCCACCCGCTCAGCTAGGTCACGTGCGGGGAGAATTTCCGGATGCGGCGCAGGATCCTCGCCTCGCGTCCGAGCCTCGGCAGCGACTTTAAAGCAGCTATTGAGCTCAGATTCAAGTCTATCGAAGTACTCATTGATGTGATTGGTCATCTAACTCATCTTTCGAGTGTTCAAATCGTTGAAAGTTTGTGCAAAAATACCTGCCGATTTGAAAAGGGTTTATTATTAGAATCTTGGCGCTAGACCTATATAATAAAAACGCTTGACTTAGCGCTTAATTACAAAATGAATCTAATTCTTGTAATATTCTCCAAACGGTAGAATTAAACCTAAATACTTTCAGTTATAACTATTGTTGATCAAAATGCCCTCAATTAACATATTCAAACTTGGAAACACCTTCGTCTTTAAGCAATTTTTTGATGATAGAGCCTTATTTGCGCAGCTAGGCAGTTATTACAACAACGCCAAATACCGCTTTGAGATACCCCCCGATGAACTTAAAAATATTCAAGATATGCTACAAGCGGCAGGATACGACGTTGAAGTTATCGAGAATCTGAAGGATTTCGTAGTGAGTATTGGCAAGTTCCAGAAGCACAAGCAAATTCTCAAAAACAGTGTAGAAGTTGAAGAAGTTGATGAAGAAAAAGTATTTTTGATGAAGGACAAAGAATCGGTGGAAATGGCTTTATCTCAAGGTGCTAAGAAATATGAGGGGGAGCTTTTTTCCTGATCGGCGGGGTCTAAAATTTATTATACGTAGGGTTGTCGTCAGTGAGCTAATTACCACGATTAAGTAAATTAAGGTACTCCCTTTCCTCCATCGCCGTAATCTTTATTCCTAATTTTCCTTATCGGCTACGGTAACGTCTATTTGCGGGGGTCTATTTTTCAAAGCAGAACACGTTGACATGCACGCCGATTGTTACAGCTTACTGAAGGATATCAGTTTATAACAGGTTTTCCATCACTGCCTCGCGCAGAACAGCCAACACTACTTGATCGATGGTATTTCGATTGAATTACGTGCCGTTGAGAGAGTCTATACCTTATTTGGCCGATTTAATTCAATAAAATTATATATGCATAACCTGTTTTTCAATTTAACGTCAAAGTATTATTGACTAGACTTTGTCGCTACTTACAAACATGGTGATAAAATATATTGATAGTTCTAATATGTGGGGGCACGGTGAACTTATATGAAGACTAAGAGTAAACGAAGCCGATCAAATGCCAACCCATTGACGATATGCATGGTCACACCATTTCCACCGAGGCACGATGGCATTGCAACATATTCATCTGAGTTGATAAGCGCAATAGAGAACTATGGTCACACTGTTCACGTCATCAGCCACCCGGATGCTGACGTGGGGGGGCACGAGCATCAGAAAGACGTGTACGGACTCATGGATATCCAGAAGGAAGGGTGGGAGCGGAGTGTATTTAACAAGATAAAGGAGTTGCAGCCTGACGTCGTCCACATACAGCACGAATATGGCCTCTACGCCTATGAGGGCGATTATGGAATACCCGTGCTCGACCTTTTATTTTTATTATACGTTTCTAGGATCCCATCGGTCATCACCTACCACTCGGTCTACAGCACGCTGAGTCGTGAGGAGGCGGCTTTTACAGGCCTCAGCCTCTTTGTGGCTAGTGCAGGAATAGTCCATGAGGAATTCCAGAAGATCTTCTTGCCCGCAAATCTAGGCTGGATTCCCAATAATGTCTATGTCATACCCCACGGAGCGAAGACTACCGTTGCTGAAGCAGTCCCAACTGTGCTTGAATCCAAGAAGTTGTACGGGCTTCAAGGGGAAAAAGTTGTGCTCTGTATAGGCTGGTGGGAGCCGAATAAACGGTTTGAGGATGTGGTGAAAATCTGGCCAGAGGTTGTTAAGGAGGTTAAAAATGCAACCCTCGTCATTGCAGGGGACGCCAGACCAGGCTCACCGAGTGGGATATTTTACAAACCGAAACTTATGAAGGCAATCGAGGCGTCTCCGGTAAAGGATAAGATCAAGGTTGTCATAGGTGCATTTACCCCGAAGGAATATGATACCATACTCAATTTGGCCGATGTCGTCGTCCTCCCCTATGATAAGGCGTCTCAAAGCGGTAATCTTGCCCACGCATTTGCCCTTGGGAAACCGGCAGTCGTCACTGCCGTTGAAGGTCTAAAGGCAGAGGTCGAGGTAAGCGGTGCCGGCGTTGACGTCCCGCTTGGGTCTCTGCAGGATTTGAAGGCGGCCCTCGTGTCGGTCTTAAAGGACAATGAGTTACGAAAGTTATTTTCAAAGCGAGCATGTGAATATGTCCATAAAAAAATAGGCTGGTCGCACGTTGCGCAGAAACATATCCTACTTTACAAAACAATCATGGAGAAAGAGCGGATGAAAGTCACTCCTGTCGCAGGACCTGATACGATCCGAGGCTAATGTTTATGTGCGATATTGAGTGAGCCGAGACTTTTGAATTATGTCTTCGAACGCTCAATGTTTAAAAACGCAGCTTAGTTTTTAAATGTGCGTATAATGTGAGATTAATTTATAGTTCTATAAAAAAGATTTTTATGAACTAATAATTATTTCATATACCAAATTATTGTAAATTATAGTTACTTCATCTCTAAAATTACAGTAACGATATAAGTCATACTAGTACTCATTAGCTAGGATCGAGAACGTAACCTTCTCATTGCGTACGTTTCAGAAGATAGCGTTAAGTACTATTAAACGAAAGCTTAGTTGCTCTCCAAAGTCGTAGGTTCGAGAATGGTTTATTAAGCAACCCGTGTACGGCATCACATAGCAGTGCACGAAAGATTTATAACGTTTAATCATGTATTAACGAAGAAGTTTTATCAATCAAAAAATCTAAATATGGTGATCAGAAGTCGCATGCTGATAACTCTCGACGATATAACAATCTCCAGTTTTTTAAATCTGTTTGACCAGATCATAGAACAAAAGGAAAAGGTGGGTTTGAAACCCATTCAGAATAACCCTCCAGACCTGCTGGAAAGAGCCCGATTATATGGGACGCAGTTTAAAAACGGCTCGTGGAATTGGGCGTCTAACATATGGAGCAGGAGTGCGAGCGGAAGTGTAGTGGTTGAGAGAGAAGAAGATCTGAAAATTGAACACAAACAGTTGATGCTAAGGGTGCTTGAACACATCCTCAACCAGCCCATGATTCAGGTGGATGCTAAGCTTGGACACAATGGCTCAAAGGGTGAGATGAGGTGCCGACTCTTCTGCGATGCCCAGTTCCCAGATGTGGCATACCGATGGTGGGCGGTGAACTTTCCCGGCGATCCAAATTCCGAGCCACAAGCGACCCTGTTCATGATTCCTCACTATCTCGAGAACCCAAACGTCCCTGGCAAAAAGGAGATGTTGAAGGTCATAAGGTTTCCATTCCACAATTATACGATAGTGACGGCTTCATCGTATATGGGAGAGGCAAAGAAAGGCTTCCTTTCGCACTGGATTTACGAGATATATAAGAGGGGCGGCACCGGTGAACACGCGTCGCTTAAGGAATACACTATTAAGCAGGTTGATGGAACGAGCAAACGGCTGGTGAAGTCCGTCTGGGGGTTAACGGGCAGCGGAAAGTCGACCCACGGTCACTATATCTACGACAAAACAATAGCCCAGATATATATCGACAAGTTTGGGGTAAACCCCCTTGACTTCATTTCGGAGCAAGTAATACGAAACGATGACGTCGTCGCGGTATTTGAAGATTGCGTGGTAAGCCCTGAGAGGGGGTGTTGGACTAAGACAGAAGACGTCGACGTTACCCAGCACGCCATTTACAAAGCGGGCACCTCTCCTAATGCACTACATGAAAATACCGAATGGGATGAACACGGAGATGTAAGTTTCCGCGGAGAGATACTCCAGTATCACGGAAAATTGAATCAGAATGCGCGGAGCATTATTTTTCTCGAGGATACCGGTTACTCCGATGGAAAGGTCGACTCGTCGGAGCCTTTAAACTTTGCAGTTTTCATCAGTCCGGGCTACGTTTCGGACTATGCATGGGTGAAACTCAACGACCCAGCATTTGCAGCAAAGGTGCTGGCGGACGGGAGGACGATCGGGCACCCCGCTCAAGGAAGGGAGGGGGTAGGCGGCGAGAAATATGAGTCGAGGTACTGCCTG